>NZ_JBFUJD010000042.1:0-42503 GCF_056401555.1 Caulobacter sp. P4_E5 | reverse complement strand
AAAGGGAGACGACGAACAGGTCGCCGGTTTCGAGGCCGCCTTCGCGCGCGGCCTGGCCGAGTGCGACTTCGTGCTGATCGACACCCCCGGCGGCGACAGCGCCATCACCCGCCTGGCCCACGGCCGCGCGGATCTGGTCGTGACGCCGATGAACGACAGCTTCGTCGATTTCGACATGCTGGGCACCGTCGATCCGGTGACCCTGGAGCTGACCAAGCCCAGCCTTTACTCCCTGACCGTCTGGGAAGGCCGCAAGCAGCGCGCCCTCTCGGGCCAGCGCCAGGCGATGGATTGGGTGGTGCTGCGCAACCGCCTGGCCACCACCGAGGCCCGCAACCGCAAGCGCCTCGAGGACCGCCTGACCGCACTGGCCAAGCGCGTCGGCTTCCGCATCGGCCCCGGCCTGCGCGACCGCGTCATCTATCGCGAGCTGTTCCCGTTCGGCCTGACCATCGCCGACCTGTCGCCGCAGGTGCGGCCGGTGCCCGTGTCGCTGCAGCACCTGGCCGCCCGCCAGGAACTGCGCGCCCTGATGCACAGCCTGGGCCTGGCGGCCTATTCCGGCGAGACCCTGCTGGCGGCGCAGTAGGCGCTCGTCTAAGTTCGTGACGAGGCGGGCGGCCGGGGTGACCTTGCCGCCCGTTCTTTGTCTGGAGTTTCGATGCTGTACCTGCTGCTGGGCGCGGCCATCCTGGTTTTCCTGCTCTGGCCGCGCGGCCGCTCGCTGCTGAAGGGCGACGGCTGGCGGGTCGGGGCGGGCGCGGCTTCGATCGCCGCCTTCGCCGGGGCCGCCTACGCCACGATCCGCGGCTCGTGGGGTACGGGCATCGTCCTGGGCGTCATCGGCCTGTGGAGCGTCACGGAGGCCCGCCGCAGGCCGGTCATCCGTCGCGAGATGGTCCAGCCGCCCAAGTCCGAGCTTAGCCTGCCCGAGGCTCGCGCGATCCTGGGCGTCGGCCCCGACGCCAGCCTGGCCGAGGTCAAGGCGGCCTATACCCGCTTGATCCAGATGGCCCATCCCGACAAAGGCGGCACCGAGGGCCTGGCCGCCCAGCTGAACGCCGCGCGGGATCGTTTGATCAAGCGGCGCGGCTGAGCTAGGACAGGGGCATGATCAATCGCGAACGCTTCTGGCGCCGCCGCCCATTCTTGATCCTGAAAAATGGGGGCCAAACCTGCTCGGTATGACGCCCTGACCTCGTTCAGGACGAGCCGTTTCGCGCGGCTCCAGGCGTCATTTTCAGTTCGGACTTCGATCATCCCATGACCACCCAAGATACCGACCGCGGCCAAGACTGGGCCGCGCGCTTCAGCGACCGCATGGCCCGCGTCCGCGCCAGCGAAATCCGCGAGCTGCTCAAGCTGCTGGACCAGCCCGACATCCTGTCGTTCGCCGGCGGCATTCCCGATCCTGGCCTGTTCCCGGCCGACCGGATCCAGGCCGGCTACGACACCATCCTGGCCGATCCCGTGCAGTCGCGGCAGGCGCTGCAGTACTCGGTCAGCGAGGGCTACCTGCCGCTGCGCCAATGGATCGCCGAGCGCATGACCCGCGACGGCATGCCGTGCGAGCCGCACAACATCATGCTGACCGCCGGCTCGCAGCAGGCGCTGGACCTGATCGGCAAGCTGTTCATCAGCAAGGACTCCACGGTGATGGTCGCGCGTCCGACCTATCTGGGCGCGCTGCAAGCCTTCAACGGCTACGAACCGGCCTATCTGGACCTTCCGGAGACGGCGCTGAGCCTGGGTGTCGACGCGGACGCCCTGATGGCCGGCCGGGCGCCGCGTCCGCTGGGCTATTTCGTGCCCGACTTCGCCAACCCGACCGGCGTCAGCCTGACCGGCGAGGAGCGCGAGGCGCTGCTGGCCCTGGCCGATCGCTTGGACATGACTCTGGTCGAGGACGCGGCCTATCGCGAGCTGCGCTTCAGCGGTGAGCCGACCCCGACCCTGCTGGCGCTGGATATCGCCCGGGCGGGCGGCGTCGATCAGGCGCGCACCCTGTTCCTGGGCACCCTGTCCAAGACCCTGTCGCCGGCCTTGCGCATCGGCTGGGTCTGCGGGCCCAAGCCCGTGATCGAGAAGCTGGTCCTGCTGAAGCAGGGCGCGGACCTGCACGTCTCGACGATCAACCAGATGGTCGCCCACCGCGCCGTCTGCGAAGGCTATGACCAGCATCTGCACCGCCTGCGCGGGGCCTATGGCGGCAAGGCGCGGGTGATCCTGGCGGCTCTCGAGCGGCTGATGCCCGCGGGTGTGACCTGGTCGCATCCGGAAGGCGGCATGTTCGTCTGGGTGGACCTGCCGGAAGGGATCGACGGCGCGGCGCTGCTGGCGCGGGCGATCGAGGAGGAGCGCGTGGCCTTCGTGCCGGGCGCGCCGTTCTTCGCCGAAGTCCCGACGACCAACGCCATCCGGCTGAGCTATTCACTGCCGACGGACGCGCAGATCGAAGAGGGCGTGGGGCGGTTGGCGCGGTTGATCGCCAAGGTGATGGCGGGCCAATAGGACCTGTCATCCCGGCCGCAGCGAAGCGGAGAGCCGGGACCGCGGCAAGCTCAGAGCTTCCGGCGGTCCCGGATCGGCGCGCTACGCGCTTGTCCGGGATGACAGCTTAAGAGGAGCCGCTTACCGCGGCGACAGCACCATGCATGGCACGCGCTTGGCCTTCAGGGCCGAGCAGGCGCCGCGGGCGGCGTCCGAGGTCATGCCTTGGAACTGGGCGCGGAACGTGCCGCCGGCGCCCTCGACCGCGGCTTCCGCGTCCGAAACCACCTTGGCGAAGCGACCGCGCACCAGCTTCAGCTGATCGTTGGCCAGGGACTTGGACTTGAACGCGCCGACCTGGACGCTCCATTCGCCCTTCGGCTTTTTGGCGGTCACCTTGGCCGCCTTGGCCGACTCTTGAGCGCCGCGCAGGGTGGGGGAGACCTTCACCGGCGCCGGGGTGCGCGGGTTCTCGGTCAGGACGATCCGCAGGCCGGCCTGGTCGCCGTCGCCCTGTTCGACCGAGGGACGCTCGATCGGGCCCCTCGGCTCTTCTTCGTAGATGTTGGCGGCGATGCTGGTGCGCTCACCGCGCGACCGGCGCTTCATCACGTCGAAGCCGGTCAGCAGCAGGTCTTCCATGTTGTTGTCGCGCCAGGCGGTCGAGGGGCCGCCCAGGACCACGGCGATCAGGCGACGGCCGTCGCGCACGGCCGAGCCGGCGAGATTGAAGCCCGAAGCGGTGGTGTAGCCGGTCTTGAGGCCGTCGAAACCGTCCATGCTGTCCAGCAGGCGGTTGTGGCCTTTGACGTAGTTGCCCCGGAAGTAGAAGCCCTTCACCGAGAAGTAGCTGTAGTACTGCGGGAAGTCGCGCATGGTGGCGCGCGACAAGATGGCGAGGTCGCGGGCCGTCGAGATCTGGCGGCTGTCGGGCAGGCCCGAGGCGTTCACGAAGCGGCTGTTGCGCATGCCCAGTTCCTGGCCGCGCAGGGTCATCAGGGCCGAGAAGCGCGATTCACTGCCGGCGAGTCGCTCGGCCATGGCCACGGCGACGTCATTGGCCGACTTGACGGTCATCGCCTTGATCGCCTCATCGACGGTCAGGCTTTCGCCGGGCGGCAGGCCGATCTTGGTCGGCGCCTGGGCGGCCGCGCGGGGCGACATGGTGATGCGGTCGGTCAGCTTCAGGCGACCTTCGCTGAGCGCCTCGAAGGTCAGGTACAGCGTCATGACCTTGGTGACCGAGGCCGGATAGCGCGGGCTGTCGGCCCGTTTGTCGTAAAGGACTTCGCCCGAATTGGCGTCGATCACGATCGCCGCGTACTTGGGCTCGGAAGCGTTCAGCTGCAGATAGGGTATGGCCGCCGAGGCCGTGGTCGGCGCGGCGGCGCCGAACAGGCACGACAGCGCCAGGCCGGCGGCGGCGAGCAGGGAACGGGCAGAGGTAAGCTTGGCGAACATCGAGCAGCGTCCGTCACTAGGAACTGAAGCGGTTTCGCACCGCCACACGCGTGAACCGTAACATGATGGAAGCGGCCTTTCGCTAAAGTAAACAACTGGTGAGCGATCTTGCCGCAGGCGCGAAAAAATCGGGCGCGTGGTTCCAATGCTGCAGCTTGGGCGGCTGTCCTTGCGTCATGGTGCGCTGCACAATTTTGTTGACTGCTGCACTGCAACATGGCAAACCGGCGTTGTTCCAAGCGCAATGGACGGTTGCAGCCGATCCATCCGCCCCGCCTCCGACCCTCCCCAGGAGACTTCCCATGGCCGCCGCCGAAACCATCAAGACCTCTGTCGAACAATTCAGCACCGCCTCGAACCAAGCGTTCAAGGATGGCGTCGAGAAGTCGCTGGCCGCTCTGGCCGAAGCCAACACCCATTCGAAGAAGAACCTGGAAGCCGTCGTCGCTTCGGTGACCGCCGCCACCAAGGGCGCCGAAGCCCTGGGCGCCCAGACCTTCGCCTATTCGAAGAAGGCCGCCGAGGATCAAGTCGCCGCCGCCAAGTCGCTGGCCTCCGCCAAGAGCGTCCAAGAAGCTGTCGAGCTGCAGACCGCCTGGGCCAAGACCGCCCTGGAAGCCTACATCGCTCAGGTCAGCAAGGCCTCGGAGATCGTCTCGGCCTCGATCAAGGACTCGGTCAAGCCGCTGAACGAGCGCATGACCGCCGCCGTCGAGAAGTTCCAAGCCGCTCGCTAAGAGCAGCTTCGGGTTTTGGGGCCGTCTGCGGACGGACCCACTCAAGCCCAGCCTTAAGGGTCCGGACCGCGAGGTCCGGGCCTTTTTTCTTTTGCGCTCCAGCGGGGCGCGTTAAGCATGGCCCCCACTGAGTTCGGTTGGAGCGCGTGCATGTCGAAGGTCGAGGAACGTCTGAAGGCGATTGGTGTCGAGCTGCCCCAGCCGGTGGCGCCGGTGGCCAATTACGTGACCTTCGTTCGGACCGGCAACCTCGTGCACATCTCCGGCCAGATCTCCCTGGACGCTGACGGCGGCGTCAAGGGCACGGTGGGCGTCGACGTCGACCTGGAGACCGCCCAGAAGGCCGCGCGGATCTGCGGGATCAACCTGCTGGCGCAGATGAAGGCCGCCTGCGACGGCGACCTCGATCGCGTGGTCCGGGTCGTCAAGCTGGGCGGCTTCGTCCAGGCCGGCCCCGACTTCATCGATATTCCCAAGGTCATCAATGGTTGCTCGGACCTGATGGTCGAGGCGCTGGGCGACAAGGGCCGCCACGCTCGCTCGGCGGTGGGCGTCTACAAGCTGCCCCTCGGCTTCGCGGTCGAGGTCGACGCGGTGGTGGAGATCGCCTGATGCGCTCGCGCGAACGCCCCTCGACCGATGTCTTCGGCGAGGCGTGGGAGCGCCTGTTCGACCCGCCGGTGGCCCATCGCGGCCTCTGGACTCCTGACGGCGCGCCGGAGAACTCCCTGGCCGCCTTCCAGGCCGCCTGCGCCGGCGGCTATGGCATCGAGCTGGACGTCCAGCTGACCGCCGACGGCGAGGCCGTGGTCTTCCATGACGAACGCCTGGAGCGGATGACCGGACAGGAAGGGCGCGTGCGCGACCATACCGCCGCCGACCTGGGGACCATGACCCTCAAGGACACCGAGGAGACCATCCCCACCCTGGCCGACACCCTGACCATGGTCGGGCACCGCGCTATGGTGTTCATCGAACTGAAGACGCCCTTCGGCGATGTCGGCCCGCTGGAGAAGCGGGTGACCGAGGTGCTGGTCGACCACAACGGCCCGACCGCCGTGATCGGCTTCAACCCGTACTCCCACGCCTGGTTCGCCGACCACCACCCGCAGATCCTGCGCGGCCTGGACAGCTACACCTGGAACGACGAGGGCGCCCGCAAGCTTGCTCCCGAAATGCGCAAGTCGCTGGCGGCCCTGGAGCAGGTCGAGATCGCGCGCCCTGATTTCCTGGCCCTGGGCCTGGACATGTTGCCCAGCCCGCGCGCCGACCTATATCGCGCCAAGGGCATGCCGATCATCGCTTGGACGATCCGGTCGCCCGACCAGTGGGAAGGCGTGCGCGACCATTGCGACAATCTGATCTTCGAGGGCTTCACGGCGTGAAGCCAAGTGGACCGGGGGTCCAATCGGCGGTGCGCGTCCATCGCGCCATCGCCGAGCTCGGCAAGGACGCGTGGGACGCCTGCGCCGCGCCAACTGGCGATCCGTTCGTCGGCTATGACTTCCTGTCGATCCTGGAAGAGAGCGGCTGTGTCGGCTCTCGCACCGGCTGGGCGCCGCAGCACCTGTCGGTGCTGGACGAGACCGGCGAGGTGGCGGGCGTCATGCCGCTCTATCTGAAGTCCCACAGCCAGGGCGAATACGTCTTCGACCACGCCTGGGCCGACGCCTACGAGCGGGCCGGCGGGCGCTACTATCCGAAGCTCCAGGGCTCGTCGCCCTTCTCGCCGGTGACCGGCTCGCGGCTGATCCTGCGGCCGGACATCGACCCGGACGAGGGGCGCTCGGCCCTGCTGGGCGGGGCCCTGACCCTGTGCGAGCGCATGGGCGCCTCGTCGCTGCACGTGACCTTTCCAGTGCAGGACGAGTGGCGCTGGATGGGCGAGCGCGGAATGCTGCTGCGCCAAGATCAGCAGTATCATTGGGAAAACCACGGCTACGCCACCTTCGATGACTTCCTGGCGGCGCTGTCGGCCAACCGTCGCAAGACCATCCGCCGCGAGCGCCGCGACGCTCAGGCGGGACTGGAGATCGTCGCGCTGACCGGCGACGACCTGACCGAAGCCCACTGGGACGCCTTTTTCGCCTTCTACATGGACACGGGCAGCCGCAAGTGGGGCCGGCCCTATCTCAACCGCCGCTTCTTCTCGCTGCTGCAAGAGCGGATGGCCGACAAGGTGCTGCTGATCCTGGCGCGCCGGCCGGGTGGGCCGTGGATCGCCGGGGCGTTGAACCTGCTGGGCCGCGACTGCCTGTACGGCCGCCATTGGGGCTGCACCGAGGACGTACCGTTCCTGCATTTCGAGCTCTGCTACTACCAGGCCATCGAGCATGCCATCCGACTGGGCCTGCCGCGCGTGGAGGCCGGGGCGCAGGGTCAGCACAAGATCGCTCGTGGCTACCTGCCCAGCGCCGTCTACTCCGCTCACTGGATCGCCGATCCGGCCCTGCGCGATCCAGTCGCCCGCTATCTCGAGCGTGAGCGCGAGGCGGTGGAGAGCGACATGGCGATGCTGGCGGAGGAGTATTCGCCGTTCCGGGAGGAGCGGTAGGCCACAAAGACTGTCATCCCGGACAAGCGCGTAGCGCGCAGATCCGGGACTGCGGCAAGCTCGGAGCTTGTTGCGGTCCCGGCTCTTCGCTTCGCTGCGGCGGGGATGACAGTTTTAAAGGCCGCTAGTGCAGCCGCACTTCGCCCACCTTGTCCTTGTAGGTCTTCTTCGGGTCGGCCCCGAGCATCATGCGCACGCCGGCGAACAGGCTGTTCTCGTTCAGCCAGATCTGTGCGTCGGCCGGCTCGAAGCGCAGCAGGCGCAGCTTGGGATCGTCCTTGCCCTCGTACCAGGCGGCGATGAAGGGGTTCCAGAGACGGTTGATGGTCTCGTAGTCGTTGTCGATCCGCAGATGGCCTTCGACCGCCGCGAACAGGTGGTGGCCCTTGTCGGCGAAGTGGATGAAGGCGTCGCGGCCCTCGACGTCGAGGGCGTGGGCCAGGTCGGTTTCCGATGAGGTGAAGATCCAGACCGGGCCGGAATGGTCGCCCTCGATCAAGGCGGTCATCGGCTGGGCGCGGCCGCCCTCGACGTCGGGCAGGCCCAGCATCACGGTGCGGTCGGACTTGAGGGCCTTCCAGAACTTGGCGGCCAGATCGGCTTCCTTGGACATCGCTAAGTCTCCTTACTCGCCAAGGTCCAACGGCGGCTGGAGGCGTGCGTTCCTAGGGCGCAGCTCCGTCCCTCACGACCGCTCCCACGCCGCCTTCAGCAGCGCCCTGACCTCGTGGTCGACCTCGGCTGGCGAGGCGAGGGTGAGCTTGGCCTTCAGGCGCTCGGACCAGCTTTCGTTCTTGGGCTCCGACAGCCGCGGCGAAGCGTCGGGCGTCAAGGCCAGGCCCAGAGAAACCGCGCCGCCCTTGACCGGCTTGGCGGCCGCGAATTGCACCTTGTTGGACCAGGCGGTGAAGGCCTTGCGCTGACCGGTCACCAGGCCCGGGAAATCGGCGACGGCGGCCTCGATCGTTTCCAGGATCGCGGTCGAGGCGGGGTCGGTCCACAGCGCCTGGCGCAGGGTGTCGGCGTCGTCCCAGCCGCCGGCTTGCGGATAGGCGACGGCGAAGATGTGGGCGGCGCGGTTCTGGCCGACGCCATAGGTCGCCTTCAGCCAATCGGCGCGGGCCTTGGGCTTGGTCTCAGGGCA
The DNA here is from genome assembly GCF_056401555.1 of Caulobacter sp. P4_E5. Classification (NCBI taxonomy): domain Bacteria; kingdom Pseudomonadati; phylum Pseudomonadota; class Alphaproteobacteria; order Caulobacterales; family Caulobacteraceae; genus Caulobacter; species Caulobacter sp. P4_E5. The sequence continues at coordinate 34,117 of NZ_JBFUJD010000042.1, read as the reverse complement.
CTCCGTACGGACGATCTCGACCCACTGGTCGATGGTCTTGCCGGTGTCGCGCTCCAGGCTGGCCTGGACCGAGGCGAACCACTTCTGTTGGCGTTCGGTGAGGCCTTGGCTCATGCGGATGTTCCTTCGAAGTGCCGGACCAGGGCGTCGAGCAGGCGGTCGCGGCCACGCACGGGCCGGTCCAGATGGACGAAATGGGTGGCGTCGGGGATCTCGACGGTCGTGACCCGGGGGCTGCGCTCGGCGTCGGCGGCGAAGGCGGCCAGATCGGCCGGGCGGCTCCAGAAGTCGGCGCCCGACCGCAGTAACAGAACCGGCGCGGTGATCGAGCCCGCGTCGTAGAGGCGGCGACCGCAAGCCTGGTGGAAGCTGTCCTCCAGCGCCCCCAGCGGCGCGCGGAAGCGGGGCGGGGGGAGGGCGGCGGCCGTCGGGTCGCTGGCCAGGGCCGCGGCCGCTAGCGCTTGCGCCACGGCGGGATCGCGCCAGGCGTCCTTGTCGGCGATCGGAATGTTCGTGTTCCAGCGGTCCAGCAGCGAGGTCCCGGGATAGAGGGCGTAGCCGCCCGTGGCCGGATCGAAACGGCGCGGCTGGCCGGGCTGGGCGAAGGCCGAGCCGGGGCCGAGCATCGGGTGGACGTCCGAGCCGCCATAGAGGGCGTTCAGGGTCACCAGGCTCGCGATGGCTTCCGGGCGCAGGGCGGCGTACCAGCTTGCCCACAGGCCGCCAGTGGCCCAGCCGAGCAGGCCGACGCGCGCGCCGCCGTTGCGCTTCGACGCCAGCCTGGCGACCGCGTCCAGGTCACGGACCACCTCGTGGGCGCGGGACAAGGGGCGGCTTTGCTCGGGCGGCAGGTCCATGGCGGCGGGGCGTTGCGAACCGCCATAGCCGCGCGCGTCGGGTAGGTAGACGCGCCGGTTCAGGCGTCGGGCCAGGTCGGCGGCCAGGGAGCCGCCGGGGACGGCCAGGTCGAACGAGGCGATCCCCGGCGCCCGCGCGCCATGGACCAGGATCAGCGGCGGGCCGCGCGGCGCCGGCGGCGTGACCTCGCGCACATGGATGCGGACGCCGTCGTTGGTGGTCGTGAACAGCTCGATTCGGGTCAGGCCGTCGGCGCGCGCGGCGCCCGCCATCAGGGCCGGCGCGGCGGCCAGCACGGCGCGGCGGGACCATCCCCGTCTCGTCGACATTTGCGTGAGCCTTCCCGTTTGCTACGACCGGTTCGTCAGAAGGAGACGGTCATGAGCCTCGACGGACGGTACGACGCCGACAACATCTTCGCCAAGATCATCCGGGGCGAGATCCCCAGCGTAAAGGTGTTCGAGAACGATCGGGTCCTGGCCTTCATGGACGTGTTCCCGCAATCGCGCGGCCATGCCCTGGTGATCTCCAAGGTCAGCCAGGCGCGCAACCTGCTCGATGTCGAGCCCGAGGTTTTATCCGAATTGGCCGCCGCTGCGCAGACGCTGACCCGCGCCGTGGTCGCGGCCTTGAAGCCGGATGGCGTGGTCGTCACCCAGTTCAACGGCGCCCCCGCCGGCCAGACGATCTTCCACCTGCATTTCCACGTGATCCCCCGCTACGAGGGCGAGGCCCTAGGGCGTCACGGCGAGGGCGGTATGGCCGATGTGGAGGATTTGAAAGCGCTGGCGGCGAGGATCTCGGCGGCGTTGTAGCGGTCAAGTTTCGATTGCGGCGCGAAGGTGGGTGACGTTAGGTTGCGGCCGTCGAGGGGCAAGCTTTGCGTCTTCATCCAGTCACCCAGCTGATGCTGCTGGCAGCGTTTCTGATCTTCGCGGGCGAGGCGCTGTGGCTGTACGGCCTCGGCGCGTTCGCCCTCACGGCTGATGCCAGCGTGCTACGTCTGCCGGTGGCCGATCGCCTCGGCATCTTCGCCGGCGGCGAGGCCCCGGCCATCAAGCGGCTGGCCTACGGGGTCGCCGTGCTGGTCTCGGCCTTCTGGATCGAGGCGATGGCGCGCGTGCTGGCGCATCTGCGGCAATGCAACTCTTCAAGGGCAGGGGCCTAGAGATGTCCGATCCCAGTCTGTCGGCCGGCGATCAGGTCGCCGATGTCTCGCGCCGCTCCTGGGCGCAACTGAAGACGCTGCACCCGGTGACCCGGCTGGCGATCGCCGCTGGGCTGATCCACATGGTCGGTGAACTCCTGACCGCCCTGTCGCTGGTCATGCGCAACATCAATGCCGGCTATTCCTGGGCGGGCATTCCGCTGGAGAGCCTGGCGGGTGTGCTGACGTCGTTCGGCTACTCCCTGAGCTTCTTCGCCACGGCAGCCACGGTGGAGTTCCTGTTCCGCATCTGGCGGGAAGTTGTTCTGATCCGCCAAGCGCGGGACGCGGAGCGACGGGCCTAGGGGACCAGCTTGATCAGAGCGGTGGAGATGGTCATCAAGACCGCGACGCCGCTCAGGATCGCCCAGCCCTGCAGACGGATCTTTTCGCTGAGGTCAGCGCGGAGGCGGCTTTCCATCAAGGCCATGTCGGCGCGCACCAAGGCGGTCTCGCTCTTGAGCTCCGCCTTGGTTGCGCCGAGCTCGACCTTGGACGCCAAGTCACTGACCTTGGACGCCAAGTCACTAAGGTCAGTTTTGGTAGCCAATCCGCTGATATCTGGAAGCATGGTTGTCTGCTGCACCAGTTCGACGATCGCTTCGGCCATCGGTTGGTCCATCCCGGCTTCGCGAAGCCGTTTTGAAGCATTTAGCGTGTCGAAAGCGATCGCGGCCATGAGCACACGGTAACCGTTTGTTCCCGTTTCGTCCACAATTTTCGCGTGCGCCCGAACGAAAAGGGCCCGGATCGCTCCGGGCCCTTCGCTAGTCTGTGTCGAGCGCCTATTCGGCCAGGACCGGTTCGGCTTCGTCGGCCTTGGGAGCCTTCGGATCGGCATTGCTGTCGATCGAGAACTCGATCTTGCCGTTCTCCAGCACCACCTTGACGTGGCCGCCGCGCACCAGGCGTCCGAACAGGATGTCGTCGGCCAGGGGCTTCTTGATGTGCTCCTGGATGACCCGGGCCAGCGGACGGGCGCCGTAGAGCTCGTCGAAGCCATTCTTGGCCAGCCAATCGGCCGCGTCGTCGCTGAGCTCGATCGTGATGTTGCGGTCGGCCAGTTGGGCCTCCAGCTGCATCACGAACTTCTGCACGACCAGGCGGATGATCTCCGGCGTCAGCGGCTTGAAGGCCACGACGGCGTCCAGACGGTTGCGGAACTCCGGCGTGAACAGGCGCTTGAGAGCGGCCTCTTCCTCGCCTTCGATCTTCGAGCGGCCGAAGCCGATCGAGTTGCGCTGGGCGTCCGAGGCCCCCGCATTGGTGGTCATGATCAGGACCACGTTGCGGAAGTCGACCTTCTTGCCGTTGCTGTCGGTCAGGGTGCCGTTGTCCATCACCTGCAGCAGGATGTTGTAGACATCCCCGTGCGCCTTCTCGATTTCGTCGAGCAGGACGACGGCGTGCGGGTGCTGGTCGACCGCGTCGGTCAGCTGACCGCCCTGGTCGAAGCCGACATAGCCGGGAGGAGCGCCGATCAGGCGGCTCACGGTATGGCGTTCCATGTATTCCGACATGTCGAACCGCAGCATCTCGATGCCCAGGGTCTGGGCCAGCTGCTTGGCGGCTTCGGTCTTGCCGACGCCGGTCGGGCCGCTGAACAGGTACGAGCCGATCGGCTTGTTCGGTTCACGCAGGCCGGCGCGGGCCAGCTTCATGGCGGCCGACAGTTGCCCCAGGGCCTCTTCCTGGCCGAACACCGCGCGCTTCAGGTCGGTCTCGAGTTCCTTGAGGGCCTCGGTGTCCGACTTGCTGACCGACTTCGGCGGAATGCGAGCGATCTTGGCGACGACCGTCTCGATCTCCTTGACGCCGATGGTCTTCTTGCGGCGGCTTTCCGGCAGCAGCATCTGCGAGGCGCCCGCCTCGTCGATCACGTCGATCGCCTTGTCGGGCAGCTTGCGGTCGGTGATGTACTTGGCCGACAGCTCGACCGCGACCTTCAGGGCCTCGGCCGTGTACTTCAGCTTGTGGAAGTCCTCGTAATAGGTCTTCAGGCCCTTGAGAATCTTGATGGTGTCTTCCACCGTCGGCTCGTTCACGTCGATCTTCTGGAAGCGACGGACCAGGGCCCGATCCTTCTCGAAGTGCTGGCGGAACTCCTTGTAGGTGGTCGAGCCCATGCAGCGCAGGGTGCCCGAGGCCAGGGCCGGCTTCAGCAGGTTGGAGGCGTCCATCGCCCCGCCGCTGGTCGCGCCGGCGCCGATCACCGTGTGGATCTCGTCGATGAACAGCACCGCGTTGGGGTGGCTCTCCAGTTCCTTGACCACCTGCTTGACGCGTTCCTCGAAGTCGCCGCGATAGCGGGTGCCGGCCAGCAGCGCGCCCATGTCGAGCGAGTAGATGGTGGCGCCCTCCAGGACCTCGGGGACCTGGTGCGTGACGATCTTGCGGGCCAGGCCCTCGGCGATGGCGGTCTTGCCGACGCCGGGATCCCCCACGAGCAGCGGGTTGTTCTTGGTCCGGCGGCACAGGATCTGGATCGCGCGTTCCACTTCGTTCGCGCGCCCGATCAGCGGGTCGACCTTGCCCTGGCGGGCCTTCTCGTTGAGGTCGACGCAGTAGGCCTCGAGGGCCTCGCCGCCGGTCTTGGTGTTGGGCTTTTCGCCGTCTTCCTCGGTGGCGTTCGAGCCGGCGCTGGCGCCCTTGACGCTCTTGGCTTCCGAGGCGCCGGCCTTCTTGGCGATGCCGTGGGCGATGAAGTTCACCGCGTCGTACCGCGTCATGTCCTGCTCTTGCAGGAAGTAGGCGGCGTGGCTCTCGCGTTCGGAGAAGATGGCGACCAGCACATTGGCGCCAGTCACTTCTTCACGACCCGACGACTGGACGTGGATCACCGCGCGCTGGATCACGCGCTGGAAGCCGGCGGTCGGCTTGGCGTCCTCGTCGTCGTCGACGACCAGCGAGGCCAGTTCGACGTCGAGATAGTTGGCGAGGCTCTTCTTCAGCGCGGTGAGATCGACGTCGCACGCGCGCATAACTCCGGCGGCGTCCTCGTCGTCGGTCAGGGAAAGCAGGAGATGCTCGAGCGTCGCGTACTCGTGCTTACGCTGGTTCGCGTAAGCGACGGCGCGATGCAGGGATTCTTCCAGGGGGCGCGAAAAAGAGGGCAATGTGGGCTCCTCAGTCCTTTTCCATGGTGCACTGCAGGGGGTGCTGATGGCGCCGCGCCGAGTCGATGACTTGGGCGACTTTGGTTTCTGCGACTTCGTAAGTGTAGACTCCGCACACCCCCACGCCGTTCTGATGGACGTGGAGCATGATACGCGTAGCGTCTTCACGCGATTTGTTGAAGAACCGTTCGAGAACGTAGACGACGAATTCCATCGGAGTGTAGTCGTCGTTGAGAATCAGAACTCGATAAAGCGAAGGCTTCTGTGTCTTCGGCTTCACTTCCGTGACGACCGACGACCCAGCGCCGTTGCTTTGTCCGCCTTGCTTCCGCTCGGCCATCGACTTGTTCTCTCCTGGCGAGCAAATCACCCGCCTACTTGAATTAGATATGGAAACGCGCCGGCATTGGAAGAGGCCGATGCGCCGCTGCGCCGCTTTAACACAGGGGCGCCTCGGAAATCGGCTTCACGTTTGGGAGAGCGAAGACCGCGCGCGAACGGTTCCCAGAGCATGGCGGCCGAAAATCGTAGGCGATTTTGGCGCCAGCCACGCTCTGAATTCTAGGGGTTGGGACCCGGTCATCCCGCGGACGGGACGACTGGATCGGGGCGAGAGGCCCAAATGGTAACCATCATGGCGCCGCGCAAGAGGGGCGGTGGCGCCTCACGAAGCGCGCCCGTTTCGGCGATCTCGAAGACGGGCGAGGCTGGCGCCTACTCCGGCAACGCGTATTCCAGCGCGTACTGGTGCTTGCCCTCGACCACCGTGATGATCAGGCGGCCGGTGATGCCTTTCAGGGCGCCCGAGCCGGAGTCCGGGACGATGTCGATGACCATGCTGACGTCCTTGCCGCGCATCGCGCCGCGATGGACGAGCGCGAAACTCCCCGCCTTGCCGTCGAGCGTCCCGACCACCCGTTCGGTGGCGACATAGGCGGCCGAGCCCGGGACGTCCGTGCCGACCGTCAGCATCTCGCCCTTGCCGGTGGCGTCCAGGGCGCCGTGATAGACCTTGTCCAGGGAGAAGCGGCCCAGGATCGAGCCCTCGGCCTTGTCTTGCTCGACCGGCTTGGTGCTGACGTCGAAGGAGCCCTTGGCGTGGTGCATGGCGGTCTGCTCGGCGATGGGTGAAGCGGCGACAGGAGCAGCAGCCGCCAGCGCGGCCGCCACGACGGCCGGGATGATAATGCGCAGCGCGGGCATGGCGAACGGTTCCCTCGAATGTCGTGATGGGAACATAATAAGAACTTTCGGTCAACCGTCCGGCGCTCGGCGACCTGAGCTCAGCGCCCCTTCAGCGCGCGCCCGCTGACCACGGCCCCCGCGCCGAACTTGCCGCGCAGGGCGTCGATGGCCGTCTCGTTCTTCAGGGTGCGGCGCTCGTCGTCGGCGAACATGTCCGAGCCCGCGGTCTCAGCGTCGACGAACTCGGTCAGGCCCGCGCCGATCAGGCGGTAGGAGAGGCCTTTCGGCTCGGCGGCCAGCAGCTCGCGCGCCACCTGGAACRGGGTGCGGGCCGTCTGGGTCGGCACGGCCAGGGTGCGGCGGCGGGTGTGGATCTTGAAGTCGGGGGTGCGCAGCTTCAGCGTCGCCACCCGGCCGGCGACGCCCTCCTTGCGGGCCTGCTTGGCGACCTTCTCGCAGAGCGGCCACAGCTCATCCTCCAATGCGTCGCGCTTGTGCAGGTCGTCATTGAACGTGGTTTCGGCGCTGATCGTCTTGCGCGACTGGTCCGGGTCGACCAGGCGGCTGTCCTGGCCGTGGGCCAGGCGGTGCAGGCGCAGGCCGCCGGAACCCAGGCGGTTGGCCAGCAGCTTTAGGTCGGCCGCGGCGATGTCGCCAACGGTGCGCAGGCCGATTTCCGCCAACGACGACACCGTGGCTGGACCCACGCCCGGCAGGATGCTCACGGGCTTGCCGGAGAGGAAGGTCTGAGCCTCGGCCCGTCCGATCGCCGAGAAGCCGCGCGGCTTGTCCAGCTCCGACGCGATCTTGGCCAGGAACTTATTGGGGGCCAGGCCGATCGAGACGGTCAGGCCGATGTCGCGCTCGATCTCGGCCTGCAGCCGGGCCAGCATCTGCGCCGGCGTCGCGCCGTGCAGGCGCTCGGTGCCGGTCAGGTCGATCCAGGCCTCGTCCAGCGACAGCGGCTGGATCAGCGGCGTCAGCTTGTCGAGCTTCTCGTGGATGCGCCGGCTCTCTTCCTTGTACTTGGCGAAGTTCGGCTTGATGACCACCGCGTCGGGGCACAGCTTCAGCGCCTTGTACATCGGCATGGCCGAGCGGGGACCGCTCATCCGGGCGATGTAGCAGGCGGTGGTGACCACGCCGCGCTTGCCGCCGCCCACGATGACCGGCTTGTCGCGCAGGGATGGATCGTCGCGCTTCTCCACCGAGGCGTAGAAGGCGTCGCAGTCCAGGTGGGCGATCGACAGCGTGCCCAGCTCTTCATGAAAGAGCGTGCGCGGCGAACGGCAGGACGGGCAGCGCGCGGCCTTGGCCTCGCCCGTCCATCCGCAGTCGCGGCACAGGGACTTCATGGGATCGCTCTTAGCCTTCCGGCGGCCACAGCCAGACCGCGCCGCGCACGCCGGAGCTGTCGCCGTGGACGGCCTTCTTCACCGGCGTCTCGAACATGTCGGAGAACACGTGCGGGGCGATGGCGGCGGGCAGGCGATCGTACAGGGCCTCGACGTTGGACATGCCGCCGCCCAGCACGATGACGTCCGGATCGATCAGGTCGCAGACCACGGCCAGCGACCGGCTCAGGCGGTCCACATAGCGATCCAGCGCCGCCAGGGCCGCGGGATCTCCGGCGGCGACCGCCTCCATCGTGGCGTGGCCGTCCGTATACCCGGCGTCGCGCGAGAAGCTGGGGCCGGCGATCCAGGTCTCCAGGCAACCCTTGCGGCCGCACCAGCAGTCGGGGCCGGGATATTCCTCGGGCTTGGGCCAGGGCAGGGAGAAGTGGCCCCACTCGCCGGCCACGCCGTTGCGGCCCTCGACGATCTGGCCGTCGACGACCACCCCGCCGCCGCAGCCGGTGCCCAGGATGGCGGCGAACACGACGCGCTCGCCGGCCCCCGCGCCGTCGGCGGCTTCCGACAAGGCCAGGCAGTTGGCGTCATTGGCCAGGCGCACGGGGCGGACCAGGTGCTTTTCCAGGTCCTCGCCGAAGCGCTGGCCGTTCAGATAGACGCTGTTGGCGCCACGGATCAGGCCGCTCCGGGGCGAGATCGAGCCGGGCAGACCCACGCCCAGCCGCGCGCACGTCGCGCCGGCCATGGCTTCGGCGTCGGCCACCAGGCCGGCCACCACGTCCAGCGCCGCCTCGTAGCTGCCCGGGTTGGGCTTGCGCACCCGCGCGACGAACTCACCCGCCGCGTTGAGGGCCGCCGCCTCGATCTTGGTGCCGCCGAAGTCGATGCCGAACCGGATCATATGAACAGGCGCTCCTCTATGGCGGCCTTCAGGGCGGGCCACTCGTCTATGCGGACGTGACGGTCCGGGGCGCAGGGCGCGAACGGGCGCAGGCGCTCGTCGCTGACCATCTGGAACCGGCCGACATGCGGAGCTTTCTCCGCCACCGATTCGAGCTGCGGCAAAAGGTCGTCGATGAAGACGGCGGGACCGGAGGTGCGGGCGGCCAGCTCCGCCGCCGGCGGGCCCTTGGGGCCGCTATTGATGATCAGCGGATAGTCGAAGCCGTGGGTTTTCAACCACTTGATCCGCGCCAGCCGTCCGTGTTCGGGCGCGTTGGTCAGGATCACGACCTCGGCGCGGGTCGAAAGATCGGCCAGGGCGTCGGCCGCGCCGATCGCCGGAACCAGGTCGTCGGCCCCGTCGCGGAAGAAATCGTCGAACAGGGCCTTGCCCGCGATCAGATCGAGGTGTTCCGTCTCCCCAGGGCGATAAATGTTCTGGAACAAGGCGAAACGATCAACCCTCAGCTCGAAGCCATGGCGTTCGATGAAGGCGCCGAAGCCACGCATGAACTGGGCCAGCACCTCGTCGACATCGACGATGACCAGCGGCGCGGCGGGCGAGATGGCGCAGGCCTGAAGGTCGGAGTAACGCGGTTCCATGATCTCGGATCGTTGGGTCTTAACGCGATTAGCGCGGGCTTAAGGATATTCGTGTCATCAGGTTCTGGAAGACGGCGCGAATCCCTAGGCGTCGCCACGTGACCGTTTGGTCGGGGTAAGGATGACGAAGAAGGTCCTCATCGTGGAGGATAACGAGCTGAACATGAAGCTCTTTCATGATCTGCTCGAAGCCCAGGGTTACGAGACCCTGCAGACCCGCGAGGGTCTGTCTGCGCTGTCTATTGCCCGTGACAACAAGCCTGACCTGATCCTGATGGACATCCAGCTGCCCGAGATCTCGGGCCTGGAAGTCACCAAGTGGCTCAAGGAAGACGACGAGCTGGCGCACATCCCGGTCGTGGCCGTGACGGCCTTCGCCATGAAGGGCGACGAGGAGCGGATTCGCGAGGGCGGCTGCGAGGCTTACATCTCCAAGCCGATCTCGGTGGTTCACTTCCTGGAGACCATCAAGCGCCTGCTGGACAAGGTCCCCGCCGCATGAGCGCCCGGATCCTGGTCGTCGACGACATCGAGGCCAATGTCCGCCTGCTCGAGGCCAAGCTGACGGCCGAGTATTACGAGGTCTCGGCCGCCATGGACGGCCCGACGGCCCTGGCCATGGCCGCGCGCGACCTGCCCGACATCATCCTGCTGGACGTCATGATGCCCGGCATGGACGGCTTCACCGTCTGCCGCAAGCTGAAGGAAGACCCCACCACCCGTCACATCCCGGTGGTGCTGATCACGGCGCTCGACGGGCGCGGCGATCGCATCCAGGGCCTGGAATCGGGCGCCTCGGACTTCCTGACCAAGCCGATCGACGACGTCATGCTGTTCGCCCGCGTGCGCAGCCTGACCCGCTTCAAGTTGGTGATCGACGAACTGCGCCAGCGCGAGGCCTCGGGCCGTCGCATCGGCGTGATCGCCGGCGCCGCCGCCCGCCTGGACGGCCTGGGCGGCCGGGTGCTGATCGTCGACGACAACGAACGCCAGGCCCAGCGCCTCGCCGCCGAGCTGGGCGTCGAGCACCGCCCGGTGATCGAGAGCGATCCCGAGAAGGCCAAGATCAGCGCCGGCGGTCCGGTCGACCTGGTCATCGTCAACGCCGTGGCCAAGAGCTTCGACGGCCTGCGCTTCACCGCCTCGCTGCGGTCGGAAGAGCGCACCCGCCAGCTGCCGGTCCTGGCCATGGTCGATCCCGATGACCGCGGCCGCATGGTCAAGGCGCTGGAAATCGGCGTGAACGACATCCTGCCGCGTCCGATCGACCCGCAGGAATTGGCCGCTCGCGTCAAGACCCAGATCCAGCGCAAGCGCTATACCGACTATCTGCGCAACAACCTCGATCATTCGCTGGAGCTGGCCGTCACCGACCAGCTCACCGGCCTGCACAACCGCCGCTACATGACCGGCCAGCTCGACTCGCTGGTCAAGCGCGCGGGCCTGGGCGGCGACCCGGTCTCGGCCCTGCTGATCGACATCGACCACTTCAAGAAGATCAACGACACCTTCGGCCACGACGTGGGCGACGAGGTGCTGCGCGAGTTCGCCCTGCGCCTGGCCTCCAACGTCCGGGCCATCGACCTGCCGTGCCGCTACGGCGGCGAGGAGTTCGTGGTGATCATGCCCGACACCGCCCTGGCCGACGCCCTGCGCATCGCCGAGCGGATCCGCAACCACGTCGCCGGCTCGCCCTTCAAGGTGGCCCAGGGTCAGGAAATGCTGACCGTGACCATCTCGATCGGCGTCTCGGCCACGGCCGGGGAGAACGACAGCCCCGAAGCCCTGCTGAAGCGGGCCGACGAGGGCGTCTACCAGGCCAAGGCCTCGGGCCGTAACGCGGTGGTCGGCAAGGCCGCCTGAAATTGAGGCCTCGAACGGCTTCAAGCTCTACATTTCAGCGCTGAAACCGTTCCTTCCTTGCAGAGACGAGCCGTTCGGGTGAAATCGCCCGGATGAAGAAGATGCTTACTTGCGGTGTCCTCGCCGCCGCCCTTTCGACCGGTTTTGCCGTCCAGGCGTCGACCATAGCGGCCAAGCCCGAACCGAAGTTGGTCGTGGTGATCTCAGTCGACCAGTTCAGCGCCAATCTCTACGCGCAGCACCGGGGCGAATTCGTCGGCGGCCTGGCGACCTTGAGTCAGGGGGTGGTCTATCCGAACGGCTACCAGTCGCACGCCTTCACCGAGACGTGCCCGGGCCATTCGACCCTGCTGACGGGCAAGCATCCCAACAAGACCGGCATCAGCGCCAACGACTGGTACGACCTCGCCACGGGCAAGACGGTTTACTGCCTGGCCGATCCGACCGTGACCTTGGCCGACGATCCGAAGGGCAGGGCGGTCAGCCCGGCCAACATGGTCGCCACCACCTATGGCGACTGGCTGAAGACCGTCTCGCCCAAGAGCCGGGTGTTCGGCGTCTCGGGCAAGGACCGGGGCGCGATCACCATGTCGGGCCACCAGGCCGACGGCGCCTTCTGGTACCAGCCCGGCTTCGGCTTCACGACCTTCGTGCGCGACGGGCAGACGGCGGCGGAGCGCCTCAAGCCGGTGGCCGCGTTCAACGCCAAGCTGGCGGCAGAGCTGACCAAGCATCCGTTTACCTGGGACTACGACAAGGCCTCGGCCAAGCGCTGCAAGACGCTGGAGGCCGACTACGAGACCGGCGGCCGCCAATGGCGCTCGGCCCTGCCGATCCCGGCCGTCGCCGATGAGGCCGGCCAGCAGCGCGACCTCTATGCCAGCCCCTATACCGACCAAGTGACCTTGGAGCTGGCCCAGAGCCTGCGCGAGACCTATGGCCTGGGCGACGGGCCGCAGGTCGACGTGCTGACCGTCAGCCTGTCGGCCACCGACTTCATCGGTCACCGCTACGGCACGCGCGGGCCCGAGATGTGCGACCAGATCGCCCGTCTCGACGAGCGCCTGGGCGCGTTCCTGAAGAGCCTGGACAAGGTCAAGGGCGGCGTCCTGGTGGTGCTGGCCGCCGACCACGGCGGCGCCGACTTCGCCGAGCGCTTGGCCGGCGAAGGTTACGGAACCGAGCGCGTGATCGGCAAGCCGTGGATCGCCAAGCTGAACGCCCAACTGCGCGGCGATCTGGGCCTTTCCTGGGACCCGCTGATCGCTGATGGCGGCATCGACCAGATCTATGTCGTCGGTCCTGATCGCAAGGCTCCGTCGCCCGCTGACCGCGCCCGCGTCACGGCCGCGGCCCTCGCCTTGATCGACAAGGACCCGGCCGTGGCCGAGGCCGTCGATTCCAACGTCCTGCTGACGATGGCGGCCGCGCCCGCCGACACTTCGCCCGAGGAGCTGTCGGTGACCGAGCGCCTGCGCCGCAGCGTCTATCCAGGCCGAGTCGGCGACATCGTCGTGGCGTTCAAGCCCAATCGCGTACCGGCCACGGCGGGGGCGACCTATGTCTCCACCCACGGCAGCCCCTGGGACTATGACCGCCGGGTGCCGATCCTGTTCTGGTGGAAGGGCGCGACCCCGCACGAGCGTGTCCTGCCGCTGGATACGGTCGACATCGCCCCGACCCTGGCCGCCGTCACCGGCGTCACGCCGCCGGCCGACGTGGACGGCGTGTGCCGGCCGCTGGTCTACGGCCAGCATTGCTAACAACAGTTAGGGCGCCTTCTTAAGCTTCTCGACACTTCTCCCGAGCATCCTCTTGCATACATCCTATGCGGGAGGGCGTGGCGATGAGATCAAGAGTGGGCGTCAAGCAGCGGTCGTTTCCAGCCGGCTTGTTCATGCTGGGGCTTTTGACCTGCGGGATCTTGTTCTGGATGGGTGGCCTGGCCGCCGACCAGTTGTCCGGCGGACTGTCCATCGTCGCGATCCTGGCGGCCTTCGTCGCCGTCTGCGTCGGGCCGGTCCTGCTGGTGATCACCGTACTGTGGGGCGGCTTCGCCTTCTTCCGCTGGCTGTGGAGCGGCGGGCGGGAATGATCCCGTAATCCTCCCTCGTGCAGCGGGGGAGGTGGCCCAGAGGGCCGGAGGGGGCCAATGCGGCTTTTCCCAGCTAGCCCCCTCAGTCGCTTCGCGACAGCTCCCCCGCATCGCGGGGGAGCAACATTGACCCCAGAATCAAAAACGCCCGGCTATCGCTAGCCGGGCGTCTTGATGTCGTAGCGCTAAAGGCGATCCTACTTGATCTTGCCTTCGCGGAATTCGACGTGCTTGCGGATGACCGGATCGTACTTCTTCAGCACCATCTTTTCGGTCTTGGTGCGGGCGTTCTTCTTGGTGACGTAGAAGAAGCCGGTGTCCGCCGTCGAATTCAGGCGGATCTTAATGGAAGCCGGTTTGGCCATGGTCGAATCCCTGCGGTGGTCGCGCAGGTTCCCGCGCGTTGGAAATGAGAGGCGCGGAACATACTGATCGGCAGCTCAAAGTCAATTGCTCGAGTTCAGTTGCCAGTGGGGCACCGTTTATAAGGAAAATCCGCCGAACGGGCCTGGCCGCCGACGGAGCCCTCGATCCGGGCCACCAGGGTGTCCTTGTCGACCAGCCGGTAGAGAATCCGCTGGGGAAAATCGTGCTCGGGGTTCTCGAAGGTCACCGCGCCGTCGGCGATCGCCTTCACCGGGAAGGTCGCCTCGGGCTGTCCGGAGGGAATCGCCACGTAACGCAGCTTGCCGTCGTCGCCGGGAACGATGCGCATGAACTCGAACTCGCGCAGCTTGCCGTCGCGGACGCTGCGGCTCATGCCGATCATCGCGCCGCCGGCCGGGGCCAGCCATTGTTCCTCGATCTTCGTGCCGTTGGGCCGGGTCAGGGTCCAGCAGCCGCCGATGAAGCCCAGCTTGTCGATCTCGGACGGAACCGCCGCCGGCGGCGTCGCGGCCAGGGCCAAGGCCAGAATGGAACCGATCATGCGAATCTCCTCCCCAGTTCCCTCGAGAAAGGAGGGAGACCCGCCTAGAGGTGGGTCAGATGCCGCTTGCCATTCAGGAAACGCATGAAGGGGGCGGGGCGTCCAGTGTCGGCGAGTCTTTGTCCCACTTCGTGCAGCACGAAGCGGGTGATGTTGGGCAGGTCCAGGGCCATGGCCTCCTGGAAGTCGACCCAGGCGATCTCATCCAGCTCGCCACAGTCGGGGCGGCGCTCCAGGGACAGCAGCGCCTCGGCGGAGGCCATGAAGAAACGGGCGTCGAAGCGGCGCGGGCGGTAGGGCGGGGTGATGGCTCTAGCCACGAAGCCGAGCGGCGCCAGGTCGGGTAGGGCGCCCTGGGCCAGGAACGGCCGCCAGGGCCCCGCGCCGGGCCGCTCAGGGGCTTCCCGAGCCAGCAGCAGGCCCGTCTCCTCGAAGGTCTCGCGCACGGCCGCCAGGGCCAGGGCGCGGGCCAGACGCGCGGGCCTGGGGTGGCGGGACTCCAGGCCGAGGCGCGCGGCGACCTCGGGGATGAGTTCGCTGGCGCTGGGGGCGTCGTAGTCGGTGCGATCGACCCGGCCACCAGGGAACACCCACTTGTCGGGCATGAAGGCGTGGCCGCCGTTCCTGCGGCCCATCAGCAGGCGCGGGGCGGGGCCGTCGGTGCGGACGATGATCACGGTCGCCGCGTGCTTGGGCTTCAACGCCGCGCCGGTCTCGCGCACGGCGCCGTCGTTGATCGTGTCGAATTTCGCGTCGATCGGCGGCAGGCTCATGGCGGAAGGGTAGCCTCATTCCGTCGTCTGCCTAGGGGGACGCGGCGTCAGCCGCCGCATGCTTGACCGCGCCGCGCGACGCGCCCCAAGCTCGCGCCGCTTTTATGAGGGGATATCGGATGTTCGGACGGGTTTCGACGCTGGCGCTGGTCGCCGGCCTGGCTGTGGGCGCACCTGCGTTAGCCGCGCCCTCGCAGGCCCAGGTGGCCGCCGCCGCCAAGGCGGCGCAGCCCAAGGTGATCGCCTGGCGGCGCGACATCCACGAGCATCCGGAACTGGGCAACCAGGAGG
Organism: Caulobacter sp. P4_E5; assembly: GCF_056401555.1. Classification (NCBI taxonomy): domain Bacteria; kingdom Pseudomonadati; phylum Pseudomonadota; class Alphaproteobacteria; order Caulobacterales; family Caulobacteraceae; genus Caulobacter; species Caulobacter sp. P4_E5. The sequence goes on along the minus strand of NZ_JBFUJD010000042.1, from coordinate 18,901 downwards.
TCCGCACCTCGGCCCTGATCGCCAAGGAGCTTAAGGCCCTGGGCTTCGACGTGCGCGAGAACGTCGGCAAGACCGGCGTGGTCGGGATCCTGAAGGGCGGCAAGCCCGGCAAGGTCGTCGCCCTGCGCGCCGACATGGACGCCCTGCCGGTCGAGGAAAAGACTGGCCTGCCGTTCGCCTCCAAGGTCAAGGCAACGTGGGAAGGGCGCACCGTGCCGGTCATGCACGCCTGCGGTCACGACACCCACGTGGCCATGCTGCTGGGGACCGCCACGGTGCTGGCCGGCATGAAGAAGGACATCAAGGGCACGGTGGTCCTGATCTTCCAGCCCGCCGAGGAAGGCCCGCAGGCGGGCGAGGAGGGCGGCGCCAAGCTGATGATCCGCGACGGGGCGCTGGATCAGCCCAAGGTCGACGCGATCTTCGGCGTCCATATCGGCCCGGCCGACGCCCACCTGCTGAACTACCGGCCCGAGGGCTTCTACGCCTCGTCCGACCGGCTGACGATCACGGTGAAGGGCAAGCAGACCCACGGCGCGCGGCCCTGGGCTGGCGTCGACATGGCCAGCGTCGCCGCCGACATCATCCAGGCCATGAACCAGATCGCCGCCCGCCAGGTCGATGTCGGCGCCTCGCCCTCGGTGGTGACGATCGCCGTGATCAACATGGGCATGCGCCAGAACATCATCCCCGAGGACCTGGTGATGGGCGGCACGATGCGCACCTTCTCGACCGCGCGCCGCGAGGACCTGATCGCCCGGGTCCAGAAGACGGTGGCCGCGATCGGCGACCGCTACGGCGCCAAGGCCGAGGCGGTGTTCACCCAGCCCTATCCGGTGACCTACAACAATCCGGACCTGTCCAAGTGGGTGAAGGCCAGCCTGGAGAAGGCCTCGCCCGGCAAGGTCGACGACAACGCGCCGCTGGTGACCGGGGCCGAGGACTTCTCGATGTACGCCCAGAAGGTTCCGGCGGTGTTTGTCCAGCTGGGCGGCCGCAAGGCCGACGTCCCGGCCGCCACCGCCCCGGCCAACCACTCACCGTTCTTCGACATCGACGAAGCGGTGCTGGAGACCGGCGTGAAGGCCGAGGTGTTCATGGCGCTGGATTATCTGGAGAAGAAGTAGGGGTCACTTGCCCCCTCCGCGCCTGCGGCGCTCCTCCCCCGGAGGGGGAAGAAGGAGCACCTTCTGCCCCCTCCGGGGGCGGACGACCTCGCATAGCGAGGTCAGGTGGGGGCCTGCCGAGCTTGCCGTTCGAACCACGGCGTCATCCGCCGCAGGGCCTCCTCGACCTCGGCCGTCGAGACCGCGAAACTGAAGCGGATGAAGTGGTGGCCCTCGACCGGGTCGAAGTCGACGCCCGGCGCGGTCGCCACGCCGGTGTCGCGCAGCAGCTGCTGGCAGAAGCCGAGCGAGTCGTCGGTCAGGTGGCCGATGTCGGCCCAGATGTAGAAGGCCCCGTCCGGCGGTGCGATCTTGCGCAGGCCCAGGGCGGGCAGGGCGTCCAGCATCCGTTGGCGGTTGGCGCGATAGACGTCGATGTGGCCTTCCAGCTCGTCGAGGCAGTCCATGGCCGCCAGGCCGGCGTGCTGGCTCAGCGACGGCGCGGTCAGGAACAGGTTGCCGACATAGGCCCGCGCCCGCTCCAGGTCCTCGCCCGGCGGCGTCAGCAGCCAGCCCAGCCGCCAGCCGGCCATGCTGAAGTACTTGGAAAAGCTGTTGACGATCAGGGCGTCGGGGGCGAACTCCAGCATCGAGGGCGTGCGGCCCGTGTAGCTGAGGCCGTGATAGATCTCGTCGCTGATAATGCGGATCCCGCGCTCGCGGCAGACGCGGGCGATGGCCTCCAGCTCCTCGGGCGCGATGATCGTGCCGGTCGGATTGGCCGGGCTGGCGACGATGACGCCGGCCGGGGCGGGATCCAGCGCGGCCAGGTGCGCGGCCGTCAGCTGGAAGCGGTCTTCCGGCCCGCAGGCGATCTCGACTGGTTCGAGGTGCAGGGCCTTCAGGCTGTTGCGATAGGCGACGTAGCCGGGGCGGGCGACGGCGATGCGGTCGCCGGGCTGGAACACGCTGGACAGCGCCAGGACCAGGGCCGGCGAGGCGCCGCAGGTCAGGACGATCCGCTCGGGCTCGACGGTGACGCCGTAGAGGGTCTGGTAGCGCTCGGCGATCCGCTGGCGCAGCAGCGGGCTCTCCCAATAGCCCATGGCCTCGGCGTCGAGGATTTCGTGGGCCTTGGCGATCGCCTTGCTGGGCGCGCCGGTCGAGGGCTGGCCGAACTCCATGTGGATGATCGAGGCGCCGTCCATCTTCAGCTGGTGGGCCAGACGGCTGATGGCGATGGCGTGGAAGGGTTCGATCTCGGCGCGCATGGCCGTTGCTTAGCTGGGTTTGACGCGCCGCGCATCCCGGATGAGAAGGGGGTCATGCGCCTGCTGACTCTCTTCGCCGCCCTGGCCCTCGCCACGCCCGCCCTGGCCCAGACGGCCCTACCGCTGAACATCGGCGGCCGTGTCGCGCCGGCGGCGGGCGGCGCCTACGACTTCGGCTGGCCGGGCGTGTATTTCGAGGGACGCTTCACGGGGCCGTCGGTCGAGGTTGCGGTCGACACCGGCGCTGAACACCTGGCCGTCAGCCTCGACGGCGTCCGCAAGGCCGAGCTGACCAAGTCCGGCGAAACGCGCCTGAAGCTCGACCACCTGGGTCCGGGCGAGCACGTCGTGCGGCTGGACAAGCTGACCGAGAGCCAAACGGGATCGTCGCGGTTCGAAGGCTTCTTCGTCGGCCCTCAAGGCAAGCCGCTGGCCCCGCCCTCCCGCCCCCGCCGGATCGAGTTCATCGGCGACTCCCACACGGCCGGCTACGGCGTCCGCTCGGCCAGCCACGACTGCACCGAGCAGCAGGTCCACGACCTGACCGACACCAGCCTGGCCTTCGGGCCGATCCTGGCGGCGCGGCTAGACGCCGACTACCGCATCGTCGCCTTCTCGGGGCGCGGCGTGGTCAGGAACTACAACGGCGTGGCGGCCGGCGAGCCGCTGCCGGCGCTGTTTCCCCGCCTGATCCCGGGCCAGGCCGAGCCGCGCGTCGCCGCCAACGATCCTTGGCGGCCCGACATCGTGGTCATCGGCCTGGGGACCAACGACTTCTCGACGCCGCTACACGCCGGCGAGGCCTGGGCCGACGCGGCGACGCTGCGCAAGGACTATCGCGACAGCTATGTCGGCTTCATCCAGGGGCTGAAGCTTGACCGCTCCGGCGCGCGCTTTTTCCTGATCGCCGGCGACACCTTCGCGGACGACGTCGCCGAGGTCGCTGGCCGCGCGGGCGCGACGGCGGTGCGGATCACCAACATGGACCGCGGCGCGTGCCACTGGCACCCGTCGGTGGCGGATCAGAAGATGATGGCGGATCGGCTGGAGGCGGCGATCCGCGCGAACTAGCGCCGCTTCCCCCGCCGAACGCCCTTCGGCAGTCCGCCGCGCGGCTTGACCGCCGCCTGCCGCCTAGCCCCCAGGCGAGGACGCGGCGCGTTCGGATCGGGCGCGACCGGCTCGCTGAGCATTTCGAACAGCAGGCCGCCGGTGACCGGCGTGGCCTCGACCAGCTTGACCTCGACGCTCATGCCCAGCGGCCAGCGCTTGCCGGTCCGCTCGCCAACCAGGGCGTGCATCCGGTCGTCGTGGACGAAGAACTCGGCCCCCAGGGTCGAGACCGGCACCAGGCCGTCGGCCCCGGTGTCGGCCAGCTTGACGAACAGGCCAAAGCGCGTGACGCCGGTGATCCGGCCCGCGAAGGTCGCGCCCACCCGGTCGGCCAGGAAGGCGGCGATGTAGCGGTCGGTGGCGTCGCGCTCGGCGGCCATGGCTCGGCGCTCGGCGTGGGTGATGACCTCGGCCGTGTCCTTGATCTGGGCGATGTCCTGGTCGGTCAGGCCGTCGGTTCCCAGCCCCAGGGCGCGGATCAGGCCCCGGTGCACGATCAGGTCGGCATAGCGGCGGATCGGGCTGGTGAAGTGGGCGTACTTGGCCAGGTTCAGCCCGAAGTGGCCGATGTTGTCGGCGCTGTAGTGGGCCTGCATCTGGGTGCGCAGGACCACCTCGTTGATGATCGTGGCGTTGGGCCCCTCGCGGGTCTCGTCCAGCAGCTTGTTGAAGCGCGACGTCTGCGGCGCCTGGCCCTTGTCCCAGCGGATCTCCAGCGTCTGCAGGAAGTCGGCCAGGTTCTGGACCTTCTCCAGGCTGGGGGTGTCGTGCACCCGGTAGATCAGGGGCGAGCGCTTGGCCTCCAGGCTCTCGGCGGCGCAGACATTGGCCTGCACCATCATCTCCTCGATCAGCTTGTGGGCTYCCAGGCTGGGGCGCTTGGTGATCGAGAGGATCTCGCCCTCGCGGATGATGATCCGCCGCTCGTCGCTCTCGATGGCCAGCGGAGACCGTGCGTCGCGGCCGATCTTCATCGTCCGATAGGCTTCCCACAAGGGTTGCAGGATCGGCTCCAGCAACGGGCCGCTCTTGTCGTCGGGTTGGCCGTCGATCGCCGACTGGGCTTGTTCGTACGAGAGCTTGGCGGCCGAGCGCATCAGGCCGCGCACGAACTTGTGGCCCTTCTTGCGGCCCGACTTGTCGAACACCATCCGCACGGCCAGCGTGGCGCGGTTCTCGCTCTCACGCAGGCTGCACAGGCCGTTGGACAGGGTCTCGGGCAGCATCGGCTCCACCCGGTCGGGGAAGTAGACGCTGTTGCCCTTCTCGCGGGCGTCGCGGTCCAGGGCCGAGCCAGGGCGCACATAGCCGGCCACATCGGCGATGGCCACCCAGACCACCCAGCCGCCCTTGTTAGTGTCGTCCTCGTCGGGATGGGCATAGACGGCGTCGTCGTGGTCGCGGGCGTCCACCGGGTCGATGGTCACGAAAGGCAGGTCGCGCAGGTCCTCGCGGCCCGCCAGGGTCGGCTCGACGGCGGCCTTGGCCTCGCGCTCGGCCTCTTCCGAGAAGCCGGTCGGGATGCCGTGGCTGTGGATGGCGATCAGCGAGGCGGCGCGCGGGTCGTTCTCGTTGCCGACCACCTCCAGCACCTTGCCGGGCTTGGGGCCATAGCGGCCACCGTGCGTGCCGACCTGGGCGACGACCAGATCGCCATCCTTCAGGTCGTGGGCGACGCTGGGGTCGAGGATCAGACTGTCCTTGGACTTGCGGTCGACCGGCTCGACGCGGATCTCGCGGCGCAGCTTGCGGATGACGCCCAGAATCTTGTGGGCGCTCTGGCCCAGCCGCTTGATCAGCTTGGCTTCGAACTCGCCGGTCTCCAGCCGCTCGAAGCGGACCAGCAGGCGGTCGCCCAGGCCCGGCGCGCCGGCCGCGGCCTCGTCCTTGCCGGGGGCCAGGCGGACGTTGGGGACGTCGTCGTCGGACTTGGTCAGCTTCACATAGAGGTCGCCGTCGGCGTCGCGCTCGACGACGTCGGCCACACCCACCGGCGGCAGAGAGCCAGACTCCGCGAAGCCCTTGCGGCCGCGCTTGGCCAGGGCGCCCTGGGCTTCCAGCTCGCGGATCATCTCGCGCAGCGCCCGACGGTCGCCGCCCTTCAGGCCGAAGTGGCGGGCGATGTCGGCCTTCCCCGTCTCGCCCGCGTCGCGCAGGAACGCCAGCAGCGTCTCGCGGTCGGGCAGACCCGCGGCGGGCTTGGGTTTGAAGGTCTTTGCCTTGGGCGTATGGGGCGGGCGAGGTTTAGCCATGTCCTGCCTTAACCCGTTCGAGGGGCGGATGGCCAAGGGAAACGCGCCGGGCGGCGCAAGGTTTGGGGGGAGAGCGCCCCCTCCGTCTCGTCGCGTATCCGCGCCGATCCACCTCCCCCGTTTCACGAGGGAGGATGAGCCGCATCCTCCTCACCCGTGAAACGGGGGAGGTGGCGCGATGCGTAGCATCGTGACGGAGGGGGCGTTCCTAGGTCCTAGTACAGATCCTCGATCGACTTCGGCGGCGGCGGGTCAGCGGGCCTGGGCGCGGCTTCCACCGGCGGGGCCGGGGTCGTCGGCGGCGCCTCGATCATCGGCGCGAGCGGGGCTTCCTGCTCGACCGTCTGGACCTCGACGGCCTTGGGCTTGGGTTTCTCGACCGGCGGCGGTTCGTAGGCCAGGGCCGGGGCGGCGTCCTTGACGGGGACGCCGGAAACCTCGGCTAGCGGCTGCTTGGAGGTCTCGGGCCCGCCGCGATCGATCTTCATCGCGTTGGTCAGGCCCATAGCGAAGCCGCCCACGCAGCATAGGATCAGCGCGGACACCACGACATGCAGGGGCAGGGGACGTTCCAGCGTCGTCATGCTCGAAGTTTACTCCCCTCCCGCTCGACTGAAAAGATCAGCCGACTGAACAGCTTAGGTGTCGTCGTCCCAGGGCGTGGCGCCGTCGTCCGAAGACGCGGCGACCGCGGCCTTGGCCTTGGGCGCCACCTTCTTGGCGGCGGGCTTCTTGGCCGCCGGCTTCTTCGCGGCCGTCTTCTTGGCCGGAGCGTCGCCTTCAGCCTTGGTCGCCGCCTTTTTCGGTGCGGCGGCCTTCTTGGCCGGCTTCTTGCCGCCGCCCTTGCCGGCGCGTTCAGCGATCAGGGCCACGGCCTCGTCCATGGTTATGGACGCCGGATCCTTGCCCTTGGGCACGTTGGCGTTGGTGTCGCCGTGCTTGATGTAGGGGCCAAAGCGCCCCGACAGCACGCGCACCGGCTTGCCGTCCTCGGGGTGGGCGCCCAGCTCGGCCAGGGCCGCCGCGGACGCCCGCTGCGGACGTCCGCCGCCGGCGCGCTTGTCGGCCAGGATGGCGACGGCGCGGTTCAGGCCGACGTCGAACACCTCGTCGGCATTTTCGAGATTGGCGTAGGTGCCGTCGTGCAGCACGAACGGCCCGAAGCGTCCCAGGCCGGCGGTGATGACCTTGCCGTCGTCCGGATGCTTGCCGACTTCGCGCGGCAGGGAGAGCAGGCGCAGGGCCTTCTCCAGGTCCATGGCCGAGGCGATCCAGCCCTTGGGCAGGGACGAGCGCTTGGGCTTGTCGGTGCTGTCGGCGGCCGCCAGCTCCTCGACATAGGGGCCAAAGCGTCCATTCTTCAGCCACACGGCCCGGTCGGTCGCGGGATTGACGCCCAGTTCCTTGTCGGCGTTCTCGGCGTCGCCGTCGCCTTCCGATACGCCCAGCTGGCGGGTGTAGCGGCACTCCGGATAGTTCGAGCAGCCGATGAAGGCCCCGAACTTGCCGGTCTTCAGCGACAGCTGGCCGCTGCCGCAGGTCGGGCACAGGCGCGGATTGGAGCCGTCGCCCTTGTCCGGGAAGATGTGCGGGCCCAGGGCCTCGTTCAGGGCGTCCAGGACATTGGTCGTGCGCAGCTCGGCGATCTCGCCGACAGCCGCGTGGAAGTCCTTCCAGAAGTCGCGGAGGAACTGCTTCCAGTCCAGCTTGCCGTCGGACACCAGGTCCAGCTGCTCTTCCAGGGCGGCCGTAAAGTCATACTCGACATAGCGCTTGAAGAACTGCTCCAGGAACGCCGTGACCAGGCGGCCCTTGTCCTCGGGGACGAAGCGCTGCTTCTCCATCTTCACGTATTCGCGGTCGCGCAGCACGGTCAGGACCGAGGCGTAGGTCGACGGACGGCCGATCCCCAGCTCTTCCATCTTCTTGACCAGGCTGGCTTCCGAATAGCGCGGGGGCGGTTCGGTGAAGTGCTGGTCGGCGCGGGCCTCGATGACCTTGGCGGCCGCGCCTTCCTCGACCATGGGCAGGCGGGCGCTGTCTTCGTCGCCCTCGTCGTCGCGGCCTTCCTCGTAGACGGCCAGATAGCCGGGGAAGAGCACGACCTGGCCCGTGGCGCGCATGCCGGTCTGGCCGTCGGCGCTTTCCAGGTCGACCGTGGTGCGCTCGATGCGGGCGCTTTCCATCTGGGAAGCGATCATCCGCTTCCAGATCAGCTCGTACAGGCGACCCAGGTCCGGCTCCAGGCGCAGCGAGCCGGGGTTACGGCCCAGGCTGGTCGGGCGGATGGCTTCGTGCGCCTCCTGGGCGTTCTTGGCCTTGGCCTTGTAGTAGCGCGGGCTCTCGGGGACATAGGGCGCGCCGTAGACGTTGCCGATCACGCTGCGCGCCTCGGCGATGCCTTCCGGCTCGACCGACACGCCGTCGGTCCGCATGTAGGTGATCAGGCCGACGGTCTCGCCGCCGATGTCGATGCCCTCATACAGCTTCTGGGCGGCCTGCATGGTGCGCTGGGCCGAGAAGCCCAGCTTGCGCGACGCTTCCTGCTGCAGGGTCGAGGTGGTGAAGGGCGGGGCGGGCGAGCGCCTGCCGGGCTTCTTCTCGACGGCGGCGACCTTGAACACGGCGCTGGCCACCGCGGCCTTGGCGGCCAGGGCCGAGCCCTCGTTGCCGAGGTCGAATTTGGTGAGCTTCTTGCCCTCGTGCTTGACCAGGCGGGCCAGGAACGGATCGGCGCCGGCCGAGACGTCGGCGTCGACGGTCCAGTATTCCTGGGTCTTGAAGCGCTCGATCTCCATCTCGCGCTCGACGATCAGCCGCAGGCAGACCGACTGAACGCGGCCGGCCGAGCGGCTGCCCGGCAGCTTGCGCCACAGCACCGGCGAGAGGGTGAAGCCGACGAGGTAGTCGAGGGCGCGGCGGGCCAGATAGGCCTCGACCAGCTCCATGTCCACGTCGCGTGGATTGGCCATCGCCTCGAGCACCGAGGTCTTGGTGATGGCGTTGAAGGTGACGCGCTGGACGGTCTTGTCCTTCAGCGCCTTCTTCTTGTTCAGGACCTCCAGCACGTGCCAGCTGATCGCCTCGCCTTCGCGATCCGGGTCGGTGGCTAGGATCAGGCGGTCGGCCTTCTTCAGGGCGTCGACGATGTCGGCCACCCGCTTGGAGGCCTTGGCGTCGACCTCCCAGCTCATGGCGAAGTCGTTGTCGGGCTCCACCGAGCCGTCCTTGGACGGCAGATCGCGGATATGGCCGTACGAGGCGAGAACCGTGTAGTCGGACCCGAGGTACTTGTTGATGGTCTTGGCCTTGGCCGGGCTCTCGACGACGACGACGTTCATTATGACTCTGGGCTGGAAAGCGGATCGCCCTGGAGGCGAGCGCCGGGAAAGTGGGGGCTTGTATAGGGGTCTGTCAACGCGGCCCCCTATAAACAGTATCGCTTGGGCGCCGAGTAGGCGGTTGTTAAGACCCTTGCGCGACAGTGCGAAGGCTATTTTTTCGACCGCAGTGACCGCTGATGGACATGACCGTCAATCGGATCGCCACCGAGGCCCACGTCTCGCCGATCCAACCGATCAAGGCCGTGACTTCGAATGCCGAACGGGCGGAGATCGCCGATCGGCTGAAGCAGGCCGTGCGCGCCGCCCCTGCCGCCGGTACGGGCCTGCTGGTCGACCTGAGCGTCTAGGCTCGGTTCGCTTCCCACCCCAAAGTCGCCTTCCTAGGCAAGCTTCACCAATCGCCACGTTCCTGACGCGGGGGCGTGTTTGCTTGAGTCCCTGGGTCGGCGCTTCGGCCCGTGGCACGGCGGATTAATGTCGCACTGGAGACGACGCGGCGCGAAGGGCGCGGCCCTGGCCGTGAGCATCGGCGCGCATGTGGCGGCCTTGGTGGTCCTGCTCGCCGCCCATGTGACGCCGCCGACGCCAGAACCGCCGTCGGTCATGGTCTCGCTGGTCGATCCGCCGCCGCCGCCTCCGCCTCCGCCGCCACCCCCTCCGCCGCCGCCAGCGCCCCATGACGCGCCCAAGTCGCCGGTGAAGGCGCCGAAACAGCCGCCGTCGCCCGAGAAACCCAAGGCGGCGCCCAAGGCCGCGCCGCGTTCTCCCTTGCGGGTGTCGAAGCGTCCGCCCCCCAAGGACGTGACGCCGCTCCCCGCCAGCCGAAACCCCGGGCCCAGTCCCGTGCTGGGCTTGGGCGAGTCCGAACTCATGGGCGCGGCGACCGCCGGCTCGGGGTCTGGCGGCGGCGGAGGCGGGGAGGGGTGCGACATGGTCCGCCTGCTGCAGGAAGGCCTGCGCAAGAACCCCCGCGCCCGGGCCTCGCTGATGCGGGCCCACGGCGAGACGGTCGGCGCCGGCCGCGCGCCCCTGGTCTGGAGCGGCGACTGGGCCCGTGTCATCGGCGAGGAGGGCGACGGCCTGGCCGGCCTGCGCGAGATGATCATGATGGAGGTCGCTTTCGCCCCCGCCGCCTGCCGGGCCGAGCCGATGCGCGGCCTGGTCCTGATCTCCTTGAACGACGGCCCCCGCTCGGCCCGCTTCGCCCTGGGCGGCGGCCGCTGGAAATGGTCGGACCTGCTGTTCGCCAAGGGCGCGCGGCGCGGGGGCTAGAGCCGCGTCAACACGTAGAGACAGCCGAGGGTCACGGACGTCGTCTCGCGGCGTAGCGGGATCTCCTGGCGCGCGACGATCCGGAACCCGGGCGCGGAGACCTCGCGCACATAGTCGTCGCTGTGGGCGTAGCGCGCGGTTGGCAGCAGCCGCCAGCCGTGTTCGCCCAGTTCGGTGCTCATGGCCAGCAGCCCGCCGGGGCGCAGCGCGAATGCCGCGGCGGCGAACAGCGGAGCGAGGTCGCCGAAATAGATCAGGGTGTCGGCGGCGAACACGAGATCGAAGCCGCCGGGATGGGCGAGAAGAAAGTCCACGGCCTCGCCTTGGACCAGACTGGCGTAGCCGCCGCGCTCGGCCGCCTTGGCCAGCATGCCGGCGGAGAGGTCGACCCCTGTCAGGCGTCCGCCGAACGGGCGCAGGTGCGGCGCGGCCAGGCCCGTGCCGCAGCCCAGGTCGAGGATGTGTTCGAAGCGTTCGTGCTGACCGGTGACCAGCTCGGCCAGCAGGGCTGGGGCCTGGTAGTCCAGCATCTCGACCAGTTGGTGGTCGAACCGCTCGGCGAAGTCGTCGAACAAGGCCTCGACATAGCCGGGCGGAGCCCGGTCGATACCCGGCTCGGTCAACACCCGCAGTTCATGCGCTCGGATCGCGTCCCCCGGATTGCGCGTCTCCAGCCAGGCGCCGAGGCGGCGGGCGGCGTCGAGGCGCTGGAAGGCGACCAGGATGGCGAATCCCTCGCGGGCCACGGTCTCCAACGGCTCGGCCAACGCGCCAGCGACGCGGGTGTAGAGGTCCAGCGCCGCCTCGGCCGAGGATCGGTCGAGGGCGGCGTAGGCGGCGGCGCGGGCCCAGGTCAGGCACGCGCCCTCGGGCAGGGGAGCCATCGTGTCGGCGGCCGCGAAGGTCTCGGCGGCTCGGGCGAAAGCGCCGGTCATGAACAGGGCGTGAGCCAGGCATTGGTGGCGGACCGGCTCGGCGTCCGGCGCCTCGGCGGCCAGAGCCAGGGTTTCGGCGGCCTCCTGGAACCGACGCGTCATCATCAGGTTCAGGCCAAGGCCGAACAGGGCGTCGCCGTGGCCGGGGCTGAGGGCCAGGACGGCGCGGAAGGCGGTTTCGGCGTCGTCCAAGCGGCCTTCGTCGCTGGCCGCCACGGCGACGGCCAGCATGTCTTCCACGGCCTGGATGTCCATCGATGCTCCTCCGGGTCGGCGACTCGGAGAGCTTCGCACAACACGGGGGGAAGGTTACACGCCGGCGGCCATGCCGCCGTCCAGCAGTTCCGCCCGACCCGCCAGGCTGAGCTCGACCAGCGCCGCCATCACCGCCGAGGCCGGGGCGCCGGCGGCGCGGACCAGGTCGTTGCGCGAGACGGGGGTGGGCGACAGCAAGGCGGCGACCTTTTCGCGCAGGGCGTCGTGGTCGATGTCCAGATCCGGCTGGGACTCGTAGCCCCGGTCGCGTTCGCGCAGATGCGCCTGGCCCGACAGCGAGCGCAGGACGTCCTCGGCCCCTTCGCACAGGATCGCGCCCTGGCGGATCAGGTCGTTCGTGCCCTTCGAGCGCGGATCCAGCGGCGAGCCGGGCACGGCGAAGACGTCGCGGCCCTGCTCGGCGGCCAGGCGGGCGGTGATCAGCGAGCCGGACTTCAGCTCGGCCTCGACCACCACCACGCCCAAGGACAGGCCCGAGATGATCCGGTTGCGGCGTGGGAAGTCCTTGGCCTGGGCGCGGCGGTCGGGGGCGCTCTCGGACACGATGCAGCCCTCGGCGGCCAAGCGGGCGTGCAGCTTGCCGTGCTCGGGCGGATAGACGTCGCCGACCCCGCCGCCCAGCACGGCCACCGCCCCGGTGGTCAGCGAACCCTCGTGCGCCGCGCCGTCGATGCCGCGCGCCATGCCCGAGACCACGACATAGCCGGAGGTCCCCAGGTCGGTGGCCAGCTGGCGGGCGAAGCGCTGGCCGGCGGCCGAGGCGATGCGGGCCCCGACGATGGCCAGGCTGGGCTCGGACAGCAGCTCGGCGCGGCCCAAGGCCCACAGCACCGGCGGCGGCGGATCCAGCGCCGCCAGGCGCGGCGGAAAGTCGGGTTCGCAGCCGCAGATCAGCCGCGCGCCGAGTTTCGCGCCCGCCTCCAGCTCCTGCTCGATCTCGTCCCGCGAAGCGAGGGACAGGGGCGCGGCGCGGCCGCCGCGTCTGGAGAGGTCGGGCAGGGCCGACAGCGCCCGTTCCGGCGTGCCGTAGCGGGTCAGCAGATGGTCGAAGGCGACGGGGCCGACCGTCTCGGTGCGCGCCAGGCGCAGCCAGGCGAAGCGCTGGATGTCCGAAAGGCGGCCCGGCGTCACGGCGCGTCGATAACGGGAGGCGTGTCCTCCGCGCTCTTCTTCTTGCCGATCCGGGGCTCCTGGCCCTTCAGCAGGCGGGCGATGTTCTCGCGGTGGCGGATGAAGATCAGCACGGCCATGAACAGGCACAGGGCCAGCATCGGGTAGGGCTGGTCGGTGGCCAGGGCGAACGGCGCGGCCAGCACGGCGGCGGTCAGGGCGGCCAGCGAGCTGATCCGGAAGACGGCGGCCATGGCCAGCCAGGTGGCCCCGGCCAGGATGCCCACGGGCCAGCAGGCGCTCAGCAGCACGCCGTAGAAGGTGGCCACGCCCTTGCCGCCCTTGAACTTCAGCCAGACCGGGAACAGGTGGCCCAGGAACGCCGCGCCGCCGGCCAGGGCGACGATGGCGGCGGTGTCGTGGGTCAGCCAGCGGGCCAGCAGCACCGCCACCGCGCCCTTGCCGGCGTCGCCGATCAGGGTGATGGCCGCCAGGTCCTTGCGCCCAGAGCGCAGCACGTTGGTCGCGCCGATATTGCCCGAGCCGATCTGGCGAATGTCGCCGGCCCCGCCCAGCCGCGTGGCGATCAACCCGAACGGGATCGACCCCAGCAGGTAGCCGCCGACGACGGCGATCGCGAGGGTCAGATAGACGGTGGCGGCGAGATCTTGCACGTTTCGACCCTAAGGCGAGTTGCGCGCGAATTCAACCGCTGCGCAAGCGAGAGTTGTGAAGGTAGGTTTAGTGCAGACTCGGACTGTGTCCAAATCTCCTCCCCCGCGATGCGGGGGAGGTGGCCCGRAGGGCCGGAGGGGGCAAGCTGGATCGAGGCCGMRTTGGCCCCCTCAGTCGCTCCGCGACAGCTCCCCCGCATCGCGGGGGAGCAGAAGGGTCACCCCTCCGCCCGATGCACCACCCGCCCATCCACCACCGTCATCAGCACCTGGCCCTGCAGCCGGCGGCCGTCGAACGGCGAGTTCTTGGATTTCGACAGCAGGCGCGCGGCGTCGACGATGATCGGGGCGTCGATGTCGCACAAAACGAGGTCGGCCGGGGCGCCGGGGGCGATGCGGCCGCCGCGCAGGCCCAAGAGCTCGGCCGGGGCCAGGGTGACGGCGCGGATCAGGTCCACGAGGGCGATGCGCTCGTCGTGATACAGGCTCAGCAGGGCCGGCAGCAGGGTTTCCAGGCCCACAGCGCCCGGCGCGGCCTCGTCGAACGGTAGGCGCTTGTCCTCGGCCGGGGCGGGGCTGTGCGACGAGACGACGATGTCGATCAGGCCCGAGGCCAAAGCCTCGATCAGAGCCTGGCGGTCGTCCTCGCCGCGCAGGGGCGGGTTCAGCTTGGCGAAGGTGCGATAGTCGCCGATGTCCAGCTCGTTGAACGACAGGTGGTTGATCGACACCGAGGCGCTGATCCGCAGGCCTTTTTTCTTGGCGCGCTGAAGCGTCTCCAACGCTTGGGCCGAGGTGATCTGGTCGACCAGCAGCTTGCCGCCGGTCGCCTCCAGCAGAGCGACGTCGCGCTCCAGCATGATCCGCTCGGCCATCGGCGAGATCGACGGCAGGCCCATGCGGCCGGCGAACTCGCCGCCGGTCGCCGCGCCGCCCTTGGCCAGCCACGGATCCATCGGACGGTGCGCCAGCAGGGCGTCGAAGCCCTTGGCGTAGGTCAGGACGCGCTGCATGACCTTGCTGTCGACGATCGGCTTGCCCGCGTCGGTGATGTAGACGCAGCCAGCCTCGCGCATCAGGCCGATCTCGGCCATCTGCTCGCCGTGCAGGCCCTTGGTCGCCGCGCCGGCCACCAGGATGCGGGCGCTGTCGATGTCGCGCGCGCGGCGCAGGATGAAGTCGACCACGCTAGGATCGTCGATGGCGGGCGCGGTGTCGGGCTGGACCACGAACGAGGTGACGCCGCCGGCCGCCGCGGCGCGCGCCGCCGAGGCCAGGGTCTCCTTGGTCTCGGCCCCGGGCTCGCCGGTGCGGACGCGCAGGTCGATCAGGCCGGGGGCCAGCAGGGCGCCGCCGCAGTCGACGACGCGGACAGCCTTCGAGAGTTTTCCGAACTCGCGGCCCTTGGCGACGTCGGCAATGACGCCTTCCGAGACGATGACGCCGCCGGGGCCGTCATAGCCGCTTTCGGGATCGACCAGGCGGGCGTTGACGAGGGCGAGGGGCTGGGCGGACGTCATGGTTGAAGGTCTCGCGAACCGAACACAAACATCCGATCTTGCCGGGGAAGGCTGAGGAAGTCGGAGGACATGAAGCTCATCGTCCCGCCTCGTCGATCCGCGCGGCCAGGCTGGTCAGCACCGCCATCCGCGCGGCGACGCCCATCTCGACCTGGTCCTGGATCAGGCTGACGGCCGGATCGTCGGCGACATCGCTGTCGATCTCGACGCCTCGGTTCATCGGGCCCGGATGCATGACCTTGGCGCCGGGGGCGGCGCGGGCCAGCTTTTCGCGATCCAGGCCATAGAAGCGGAAATATTCGCGGGTCGAGGGCACGAAGGCGCCCTGCATCCGCTCCAGCTGCAGGCGCAGCATCATCACCACGTCGGCCCCGGCCAGGCCCGACTTCATGTCGTGGTGGACCGTGACGCCCCAGCGCTCGGCCTGGGCTGGCATCAGGGTCGGCGGTCCGACCAGGCGGACGCTGGCGCCCAGGGTGTGCAGCAGGGCGACGTTCGAGCGGGCCACGCGGCTGTGCAGCACGTCGCCGCAGATCGCCACGGTCAGGCCCGAGACCCGGCCGAAGGCGCGGCGGATCGACAGGGCGTCCAGCAGGGCCTGGGTCGGATGCTCGTGCTGGCCGTCGCCGGCGTTGACCACGTGGCCGCTGACCTTCTGGCTGAGCAGCGACGCCGCGCCCGACGAGGCGTGGCGCACGACCAGCAGGTCGGGCCGCATGGCGTTCAGGGTGACCGCCGTGTCGATCAGGGTCTCGCCCTTGGCCACCGACGAGGTCTTGGGGTTCATGTTGACGACGTCGGCGCCCAGCCGCTTGCCGGCCAGCTCGAACGAGCTCTGGGTCCGGGTGCTGTTCTCGAAGAACAGGTTCATCAGCGTGCGGCCGTGCAGCAGGTCCAGGCTCTTGGACGTCTGACGGTTGAAGGCGACGAAGGCCTCGGCCAGGTCCAGCAGATCCGTCGCCTGTGGGGCGTTCAGGTCGCCAGCGGACAGGAAATGGCGTTTTGGGAAGGCGAAGACGCGGGCGCGGATCGCATCGATGGCCGCGCGGGCGGGGTCATGGGCTGAAGCCGTCATGAGCCCGCGTCATAGGCGGCTTTGGCGGGGAAGGGAAGCACTCGTCGGGGTGCGGGGACAAACCCCTCTCTCTTTGAGAGAGGGAGGGGCCCGCGCCGCAGGCGTGGGAGGGTGAGAGGTTAGGCGAAGCCGGTTGGGGATTTCGCGCAAGCTACTGATTATCTGTGGGTTTGCCGGTGAACGGTGTAACCACTCACCCTCCCATGCTGCGCATGGGCCCCTCCCTCTCTCAAAGAGAGAGGGATGATGCGGCACGAGCGTTCAGCCCTTTGCGTCCTCCCCCTATCGGGGGAGGTGGCGCGAAGCGCCGGAGGGGAAGTAAGGCTGAACGACGGAGAGAACTTCCCCCTCCGTCGGCTGCGCCGACACCTCCCCCGCTGGGGGGAGGATTTGGGTCTACAGCCCCCGCATCCGCTCCAGCGCGCCCTGCAGGATCCAGCCGGCGGCCATCTTGTCGACGACCTCGGCCCGGCGCTTGCGGTTCACGTCATGCTCCTCGATCAGCACGCGGGTCACCGCCGCCGTCGACAGGCGCTCGTCCCAGAAGGTGATCGGCAGGTCGGGCTTCAGGCGCAGCAGGTTGCGCGCCAAAGCCCGGTTGGACTGGCAGCGGACGCCTTCGGTGCCGTCCATGTTCATCGGCAAGCCAATGACGATCCCGACCGCGCCGCGGCTGTCCATCAGCTTGAACAGCGCTTCGGCGTCCTGGGTGAACTTGGTCTTTTCGATCAGGGCCAGCGGGCTGGCGACCGTGCGGGTGACGTCGGAGACGGCCACCCCGAGGGTCTTCTCGCCAGGATCCAGGCCCACCACGGGGGCGTGCTGGGGGAGGGCGGCGGCGAAGTCTGCGATGTCGAGAACGGGCATGGCTCTCCATATCAGGAGCCGGCGTGCTTGAAACCTCGTCTCGGGACCGCTAACCCACGCACTCGAATTTCAGGAGATCCCCATGGCCATTGACGCCGCCACCGTGCGGAAGGTCGCCCGGCTCGCCCGCATCGCCGAACCCGAAGAGCGCATCGAGGCCCTGGCCCAGGAGCTCAACGGGATCATGACCTGGATCGAACAGCTGGCCGAGGTCGACACCGACGGTGTCGAGCCGCTGACCAGCGTCGTCGGCGCCGGCCTGCCGCTGCGCGACGACGTCGTCACCATGGGCGGCGATCCGGCCCGGGTGACCAGCAACGCGCCCAAGTCGATCAACAACTTCTTCGTCGTGCCGAAGGTCGTGGAATAATGAGCAGCCTGACGAAGCTGACCCTGAAGGCCGCCCTCGACGGGCTGGCCGCTCGCGAGTTCACCTCGGTCGAACTCACCCAGGCCCACATCGAGGCCATCGAGGCCGCGCGCGGCCTGAATGCCTACATCCTGGAGACGCCGGACAAGGCGCTGGACATGGCCGCCAAGTCCGACGCCCGCCGGGCGCTGGGCGAGGCCGGGCCGCTGGAAGGCGCGCCGCTGGGCGTCAAGGACCTGTTCTGCACCGACGGCGTGCGCACCACGGCCTGCTCGAAGATCCTCGAGAACTTCGTGCCGACCTACGAGTCGACTGTGACCAGCCAGCTGTGGCGCGACGGCGCGGTGATGCTGGGCAAGCTGAACCTCGACCAGTTCGCCATGGGCTCGTCGAACGAGACCAGCTACTTCGGCCCGGTCACCAACCCGTGGCGCTCGACGAGCTCGAACAAGGCCCTGACCCCGGGCGGCTCGTCCGGCGGTTCGGCCGCGGCGGTCGCGGCGGACCTATGCCTGGGCGCGACGGCCACCGACACCGGCGGCTCGATCCGCCAGCCGGCCGCCTTCACCGGCACCGTCGGCATCAAGCCGACCTACGGCCGCTGCTCGCGCTGGGGCGTCGTGGCCTTCGCCAGTTCGCTGGACCAGGCTGGCCCGATCGCCAAGACCGTCGAGGACGCGGCCCTGCTGTTGACCGCGATGTCGGGTCACGACCCCAAGGACTCGACCAGCCTCGATATCGCCGTTCCAGACTTCACCCAGTTCGTCGGCAAGTCGGTGAAGGGCCTGCGGATCGGCATTCCCAAGGAATACCGCGTCGACAACATGCCGGCCGAGATCGAGAAGCTGTGGGCCGACGGCGTGGCCTGGCTGAAGGACGCCGGCTGCGAGATCGTCGACATCAGCCTGCCGCACACCAAATACGCCCTGCCGGCCTACTACATCGTGGCCCCGGCCGAGGCGTCCTCGAACCTGGCCCGCTACGACGGCATGCGCTACGGCCTGCGCGAGGACGGCGCCAACCTGACCGAGATCTACGAGAAGACCCGCGCGTCGGGCTTCGGCGACGAGGTCAAGCGCCGCATCCTGATCGGCACCTATGTGCTGTCGGCCGGCTATTACGACGCCTACTATCTGAAGGCCTTGAAGGTGCGTCGCCGCATCGCCGAGGACTTCGACAACGCCTGGACCAAGTGCGACGCGATCCTGACCCCGACCGCGCCGTCGGCGGCGTTCGGCCTGGGCGAGAACAGCAACGACCCGATCGCCATGTACCTGAACGACGTCTTCACGGTGACGACGAACCTGGCGGGTCTGCCGGGCCTGTCCTTGCCGGCCGGCCTCGACGCCAACGGCCTGCCGCTGGGCCTGCAGATCATCGGCAAGCCCCTCGACGAGGGGACGGTGTTCTCGGTCGCCGGCGCGGTCGAAAAGGCCGCGGGCTTTACGGCGAAGGCCGAAAAATGGTGGTGATCTAGAAAAGGGCGGCCCCTCGCGGAGCCGCCCTTCTTCTTGAGACCTCTCGGGAGGAGAGGGGAGATTACATCGGGGCCGACGGTTCGGTCGTAGCCGGGGCCGGAGCGGCCGGCGGCGGGACGACCAGCGGCGCCGGTTCGGCGATAGCCGGGGCGCTTACCGCCGGCGGCGCGGCCGGGACCGTGGCGCTGACGTTGGCCGAGGCGGCCCCGGCGTCCGGCGCGCTTTCACGGACCGGGGC
>NZ_JBFUJD010000041.1:0-43531 GCF_056401555.1 Caulobacter sp. P4_E5 | reverse complement strand
TCGCCCGATTGACGCTGCCGCCGCCTGGACTTCGTTCCAAAAGATGGCACACTGTTCCAGATAATGGACGTCGACGCCATAGGGCCGTCGCCGCGCCGGGGGATTCGCCGTGCTTTTTTCCAAGCGTAACCAAGCGCCGCTGCATGCTGGCCTGGCCGTTCTGCTGTGCGCCACGGCGCTGTCGCCACTCTCGTTCGCTCACGCCGCCGCGCCACGCCCCAGCGCAGCCGCGACGGTCCAGATCCCGGACACCGCCGCCGTGCTGGCCGTCCTGAACCGGGCGAACAAGGCCCAGATGGACGCCATGCGCGCGGAGCCGATCCCGCTGGCCACCGGCGGCGCGGTCCGCGAGATCTCGTCCAACTGGGTCTCGGCCACCTACTATGTCGGCGCGGCGCGACTGGCGCGGGTGACCGGCGACGTCGAAACTCTGAAGTTCCTGACCCTGGCCGCCGAGCACTACAACTACGGCCTACGCGGCGCGCGCTCCGGCAAGACGATGCTGAACGCCGACGAGTGGGCGATCGGCGACCTCTACCAGGAGCTCTACGCCCGTCGCGGCCAGGAAGGCGTGATCATGCCGCTGCGCCAGCGGCTGGATTGGTCCCTGCCCCACCTCCGACGCCAGCCGGTTCCCGAGCACCTGGTTTGGTGGTGGAGCGATGCGCTGTTCATGGCGCCGCCCGTCCTGTCGCGCATGGGCGCCATGACCGGCGAGAAGAAGTATTTCGACGCCATGGACACCCAGTGGTGGCGCACCTTCGCGCGCCTCTACGATCCGGACGAGAGCCTCTATTTCCGCGACGAACGCTTCATCGAGCGCCGCGACGAAAACGGCCGCAAGGTCTTCTGGTCACGGGGCAACGGCTGGGTGATGGGCGGCATGGCGCGGCTGCTGGAATCGATGCCGGCCGACTACCTCAACCGTCCGCGCTATCTGGCCATCTTCCGCGCCATGTCGGCGCGCGTCGCCGGCCTGCAGCGCGCCGACGGGCTGTGGGCCGCCAGCCTGATGCAGCCCGAGCGCTTCCCCGAGGCCGAGACCTCGGGATCGGCCTTCTTCGTCTACGCCCTGGCCTGGGGGATCAATCACGGCGTCCTCGACCGCGCGACCTACCTTCCGGTGGTCGTCAAGGGCTGGAGCGCGCTGGAGCGGCAGGTGCTGCCGAACGGCATGATCGGCGCCGTCCAGAAGACGGGCGATCAGCCGGTCACGACCGCGCCGACCGACATCGGTCCGTACGGAACCGGCGCCTTCCTGCTGGCCGGGCTCGAGGTCATGAACCTCGGCAAACCCCAGACCGCCCTTCCGTTGACCGAACCGAAATCGGACGCCGCGACGCTCGTGTCCGCCAGCACGCCGACGCCCGCGCTTCCCAGAACCGTGCGCGGGCCCGAAGAAACCCAGCGCCACGCCACCGAGATGAAGGCCGTGGCCGCCCTCGCCTACGACCCCACGATCGAGGGGCCGGGCCTCGCGCCCGCCCAGGTTCCCCCCGCCGCGCCGGGCCAGCCGACGCCGCCGAAGATGATCTACCGCCTGGCGCCGCCGCCCGCCGGCCAGGACAAGCCGCGCGCCACGGTCCGCTATGCGCCCGAGCGCTATGACGACATCCTGTGGGAGAACGACCGCACCGCCCATCGCATTTACGGTCCGGCGCTGGAGCAATACGAGCCGCCCTCGACCTCGGGCGTCGACGCCTGGGGCAAGAGCGTCCGTTATCCGTTCATGACCCGCCAGCTGCGCACCGGTGACCAGCACGCCTATCACGGCGAAGGCATCGACTATTACAACGTCAAGACCTACCGGGGCGCGGGCGGCCTGGGCGTCTGGGACGGCGGCAAGCTGTGGGTGTCGCGCAACTGGAAGGACTACAAGATCCTGAGGGACGGCCCGGACATGGCGTCGTTCAAGGTCAGCTACGCGCCCTGGAAGGTGGGGGAAACGCGCGAGGTCTGGGAAAGCCGGACCTTCACCCTGCCGATGGGCACGAACTTCACGCGGATGGTTTCGACCCTCGGCTCCAACGCCAAGGGCCCGCTGACCGTGGCGATCGGGATCAGCAAGAAGCCGACGGCCGCCACGGCGGGTGACCTCAAGGCCGACAAGGCCAAGGGCGTCTTCTCGTTCTGGGATGTCACCGATCCCGACAAGGGCACGATGGGTGTCGCCCTGCTGGTCGATCCGCGCCAGATCGTCGACGTGGTCGAAACCGACAGCGACTGGCTGGTGCTGGTCAAGGTCACCCCGGGCAAGCCGTTCGTCTACTATATGGGCGCGGCCTGGGACAAAGGCCTCGACTTCCACAGCCGCGCGGACTGGGAAAGCTACGTCTTCGCGCAGAAGCCCGACTTCAACCCGGGCAAGTAGGATCGCCTTGGAGCGGCCGTCTAGCGAGGCCGCTCCAAGGTCACGGCCATCAGGCCGATCACCACCTCGTTCGCCGAGGTGCGCACCGTCAGCGAGCGCAGCGGCTTGCGAGGATCCAGGGGCAGCGACAGCACCGTGGCCGCCCCACCGGGAACCTCGCGACCCTGACCCTTGAAGCCTTCGCGGTTTAGTACTCGGATCTCGCCGGTCGCCAGGTTCACCCGCGTGGGCGGCGGTGTGTCGACCTTGAACTGATAGTCGTCGAGGAAATAGTCCGTCTCGATCGGCCACCAGGTGTCGGGATTGCGCAGTGGCAGACGGGCCGTCGTCCCGTCCTGATAGGTCACCACCACCTCGCCGTTGTCGAAGCGGCTCTGCATCGGATTGGTCGAGCCGGCCATCAGCAGATGCGCGCGGCTGGCCTTGCCGCTCAGGGCCACGACGGCCTGCTTCGGGTAGTTGTCCCACAGCGACGTGAAGACGACGTTTGGAACGTCGGGTTCACCGGGCGTGCTGAAGACCACGCCTTCAGGGGTCGTCAAGCGGCCGCCCTGCGCGGCCGCGATTTGGCGCAGGCCGCTGTCGTCGATCTTGGCCATCTGGTTGACGTTGCCGGCCCAGCCGCCCAGCCCCTGGGCCGGGAGGCCAAGCGACGGCCCCCTTGGCCGGGGCGAGCGATACTTGCCCTTGGCGAAGATGGCCGTGACCTTGTCGTTGAAGGCCAGCTTCACGGGATCCATTTGCCCCCGCGCGATCGCCGAGCTCGTCGCCGAAAGCGCTCTCGACGGCAGCGTGATCGGCTTGGCGAGCGGGGCCAACCAGGTCAGCCTATTGCGCGAGACCCGCTCGAAGGTCGTGGCGGGCGCGTTCGTCTTGGGCGGCGAAATCGCTTCGCCGCGCCAGCGCGCGACGACCTCGGCCTTGCCGCCGGGGACGGTGACTTCGATGGCCGGACTACCGATAGCGTCCGGCGCGGACCGCCAGGCCGCCTTGACACCGTTGATCTCGACGCTCGCCACTGCCTCGCGCGGAGCCGGCAGGCGCAGGACCACGGTCTTGAAGCGGTGATCGCCCGGCGTCAGGGTCCAATGGTCCTCATCGCCGGAACGGCGGAATTCGTAGGCGAAGACCGGGTGCGTGATCGCGGCGTGATCCCAGTTGGCCGGAAAGCCCGGACGGATCGTCATCACGCCGGCCAGCGCATCGGGCCTCAGACCAAACAAGCCCTCGACCACGGCGCGCGCGGTCACCCCGGCGCTGTCGGCGAAGTCGCGCTGCGACTCCCGCCGATAGACGTCCGGCCAGGCCAAGGTGCCCATATTGCCGGGCGAAACGCCCATGAACATGCTGGCCAGAAACCCGCTCTTGGCCAGTACGAAAGCCTCGTCGTTCCGGCCCGCCTGCCACAGCGCCAGGGCGGTGTGGAGGTTCTCCTGGGTGGCGACGTTGTTGATCGACCATGCATAGGGCAACCAGTCGGTGGTGGCGTAGAGCCCGTAGCGCGCGT
The DNA here is from genome assembly GCF_056401555.1 of Caulobacter sp. P4_E5. Lineage (NCBI taxonomy): Bacteria > Pseudomonadati > Pseudomonadota > Alphaproteobacteria > Caulobacterales > Caulobacteraceae > Caulobacter > Caulobacter sp. P4_E5. The sequence continues at coordinate 39,653 of NZ_JBFUJD010000041.1, read as the reverse complement.
CGCTCGGCACACCAGGTCCCTTGATGGGGACGCGCGGCAACCGCTTCAGCGCATCCGACATCCGCCAGGCGTCCGTGGGCGAAGCGACCTCGGAGTCGATGGCGTGATAGTAGGTCCACAGGCCGAAGGCCGGATGCAGCCGCTGCTCGCCCAGCAGATCGCGATACTCGCCAAAGGCGCCCTCGCCGGGCATCCAGAGCAGGGTCCGCATCGCTTCCCGGATCGCGTCGGCTTCACGCTCGTAGGGCGCGGGGTCCTCGCCGATCAGGCGCGCGAGCTTGGCCGCCATGCGGTTGTGATAGGCTTGGTAGGCCGAGGCGTGGGTCGCGCCGCCGCCATTGTATGAAAGATCATCGCTGGCCCAGATCGCGGCATAGGCCTCGTAGAGCGGCAGTCGGCGCGGCCCGTACTCACGACGAAAGAGCCGGCGTTCCCAGGCGAGGTGACGGGTGATGGTCGGCCAGAGTTCGCGCGCCGACTCAAGGTCGCCGGTCCACGCCAGATGCCGGAACAGCGCGTCGATATAGACGGTGTTCATGTCGTAGTGGGAGTTCGACAGGTCGCCGTTCGAGTGCAGCGCCTTCTCGGCCCGCGCCAGGTTGGCGTCCTCGTCGGCTGGCGGGATGGTCGCGGGAATCGGCGAGACGTTCTGACCCTTGGCCCAGGCGCGGAAATGGTGGTCGGCGCGATCGGGATGCCCCAGGGCGTCCAGCCAGTATGGTCCGCGCCAGCCCAACAGCTTGGTCCGCCAAGCGACCGCACCGTGCATCACCGCCTGCTGAGGCCCGTCCCAAGTGGCCTCGGCCCCGACATTCAGCGCCTGCATGGCGGCGTTGACATAGGGGTCCGGCGTCTCGATCCGCACCTGGTCGCGCAGGGCCTGGAAGTGGCGGCGCGCCTCTTCGAACCGCGCACCGAGCTCGGCCCGGGCGAAGGCGGCCGGTCGGCGCGCGGGCGCTGGCGGCGCGTCGGGCTTGCCGGCGCGGACCGCCTTGTAGTCGGCGAGGTCGTCGGCGACGTTGGGATCGACCCGTTGCAGGGCCACGATCAGCGGCATGTTCGACGACAGGGCCGCACGGCCGACGGCGACGCTTCCCTGTTCTGTGGCCTGGCTCGTCAAGAGACGACCGATGTCATTCCATGCGGCCGCCTCGCCGCGGGAGAAGCGCGCCGGACCGCTGGCCGCGCCGACGACCACCGCCTTAGGCGCGCTCACCTGGAAACCGTCATTGCTCAGCGCGACACGATTGGCTTCCGCGAAGGCCGGCTTGAACTGGAACCATTCGGAGATCGGGACCTTCTCGGTGCCGATGTCGCCGTCGCGGACGCCGCGCTGGCCGGTGATGCCGCCAAACGCCCAGACCAGCTCCAGGCCCGGCGGCAGATCGACGCCCTCGAACCGCAGGGAGAGCCCTTCGGTGACCGCGTAGGCCAGGACCTCGACACGCAGCGTCCCCTGCCCCAGCAGCGGATCGCTGATCTCGTAGATCAACTCGCCGGGCCGGTAGCGTGTGACGATGCGCTTGGCGTCATGCAGCCAACGCGCGCCGTTCGGACCGGCGACGCCGAGCCGCAGGTTGCCGCCGCGTCCCGGCAGGTAGAGAACGAATTCGGGCTTGTCGCCGCCGTCGACGCGGAAGGCCGTATCGCCGCCGTACAGCGGCCGGTTGAAGGTCTCGCCGCCGTTCTCGATGACGAAGTCGCCGCCGTCCGGCCGATAGCGGATCGGGCGATCGATATTGCCGACGAGATTGGGCCTTGGCCCACCGACCGCCGACGGCGCGGTCTGCGCCCAGGCCAGGCTGGGCGACAGGCCGGCGAGCAGCGCCAGGGCCAGACCCGTGTGTCGGCGCGATCGCTTCATCACCGTCTCCCGATCAAGCGCCGCGCTTGTCGACCTCCACGGCGTACACGTGGTTTTGGYCGTGCATGTTCGATGTGAAGACGATCCATTTCTGGTCGGGCGTAAAGCCCAGATTGGGCTCGAGGCGGTAGTCGTGGGCCGACATGTCGACCAGGCGCTCGCTGGCCATCTTATCCACGGTGATCAGGTCGTCGGTATAGAACTGGGTGGCGGCGTCGCGGATGGTTTCCGGGCGGAAGGCGTAGATCCACTTTCCGTCCGGCGCGTGGGCGACCATGTCGGCGTCGCCGCCGTCGCCGGCGAACAGCTTGCCATCGGCGGCCACATTATAGTGCACCGACCACTCGTTCTGCTCGACTCGGCGATAGAGCTTCCTGCCAGTGGCCAGCTCGTGGCCAGCAATCCAGAACACCTGGCCGCGCGGGGTCTGCAGGTCGTACCAGATCCATTTGCCGTCGGCCGAGAAGAACTCGTGGCCGGCGATCTCGAAGTTCATGGTCCGGGTGTGGATCTTGGTCAGCGCCGAGCCGTCGGTCCGGATCGTCCAGATGCGGTCTACCCGGTGCCAAGGTCCCTCGTGGCAGAACATCACCAGGGTCGGGTCGGTCGGCGAAAACTGGGCGTGGCCGAGCCACTTGTCCGACGCGTGGACGACCTTGCGCTCGCCGGTCTTCAGATCGAGCGTGAAGATCTCCATCGGCGTCGGCGTCTCGAAGCGCTCGGTCATCCGCACGCCCTTGGCCTTGGCGAAGGACAGCGGCTTGCCGTCCGGTCCGTTGGCCGCGTACTCGGCCTGGCCGAAGCGCTTGCGATCGTCGGCGGTGTTCGGCTGCAACGGCTTGCCGCCATAGGTCACGACGCCCAGCAGCAGGGTCTCGTCGGCGTTGACCGAGGCAATCTGGCCCTGGGCCAGCTTGCCGACGACCTTGGCTTTGCCGCTGTCGATGTCGAGTGCGTAGATCGTTTTGGGACGATCGACCGGCAGGCCCTCGCCTGGCGCGGTGACCGAATAGTAGAGCCGGCGCGAACCGCGCGGAAAGAACAGCAGATCCGCGCCCTGGGTCTTCGGGACCGGGCTCAGCTTGAAGGTCTTCAAGTCGACCAGGGCGATGCCCGACGGCGTGGTGATCGCCAGCCTGTCGCCCTGCGGCGTGTAGCCGTGCTGGTGGAAATAGAGGTTCTTGCTGCCGCCCTCTTCGGAGAGGCGCACGATCCGGTGACCGGTCTTCGGATCGATCCAGTCCTTCGGCGGCGCGACCGGAACGGCCTGCTGGGCGAAAGCCGGCGTCGCCAGGGCGGCGGCGGCCAGGCCAAGGACGGTTCTGCGAGCGATCACGTCTGTACTCTCCGAAAAATGTGGGCCTGGCGCGGGGAAGGACCAGCGCCAGGCCCCAGGGGAGGAGCCGATCTTAGAGTGGTCAGTACGTCCAGCGAACGCCCAGCAGGATCTCGCGACCCGTGTGGCGGTAGTCGCTGACGCGGTCGGCAGTGTCGACATAGGCGTCGGTGAACTTGTCGCCCAGGTTGATGCCTTCCAGGGTGACTACGAGATTGTCCCGCACCTTGTAGCTCGACGAGAAGTCGTAATAGGTGCTGCCGTGCGTGCCGTGCTCGCTGTTGCCGTTCGAGCCCGGGAAGGCCGTCAGGAAGCCAGAGCGACGCGCCATCGACGTCCGGGCGCTGAACTTGCCGCGCTCGAAATAGAGCGTGGCGTTGGCAGTCGTCTTCGACTGGCCGGTCAGCTTGTTCAGCTTCGGCGCGGCCTTGGTGCCGTAGTTCACCTCGGAGTCGACGTAGGTGAAATTGCCGATGAAGCCGAAGCCGCGCAGGGCGTCGGGCAGGAAGTTGAACGGCTGCTGATACTGGAATTCGACGCCCTTCAGCCAGCCGCCGTCGCCGTTGTAGGGGTTGGTCACGTCGAAGATGTCGTTGACCGAGACGCCGGCGCTGGTGCTGAGCAGGCTCGCGGGCAGGCCAAGCGAGCTATAGATGGCCTGGCTGGTCTGGCTGGCGATGAAGCTGTCGATCTTCTTGTAGAAAACCGCCACGCCGATCAAGGACTCCGAGGCGAAGTACCATTCTGCCGCCAGGTCGAAGTTGGTGGCGCGGAACGGCTCCAGGTCCGGATTGCCGAAGTTGACCGTCCGGGTCGTGGCGCCGACCGAGCCACCCGGCGTCAGGCTGCCGAGGGTGGGGCGAGCCATGACCTTGGCGATCCCGCCCCGCAAAATGAAGTTGTCGCGCGGCTCCAGCGTGATGTTCATCGACGGCAGGACGTCAGTGTAGTCGTTCTTGGCTGTCAGATAGACGCCGCTGCCGATGAAGCCCTGCGAGGTGACCTTGGTGTGGGCCACGCGGAAGCCGAAGTCGGAGCGCAGCGGCATGCCACCGAACACGGTGGCGTCCACGACCGCCTGGCCGAAGCCCGACAGGTCCTTCTCTTCCACGTCGCGGGTATCGCCCTGCTGGACGAGCAGCGGGAAGCTCAACAGCTTGGTGTAGGCCAAGGCCTTGTCGATGTCGGCCACCACGTACTTACGGTCGCCGCCCGGGAACGGGAAGTCGCGGCCGAACGAGACCACCTTCGAGAAGGCGCCGACGCCGACGATCTGGTTGGCGGCGGTCAGGACCTGGTTGCGGCTCGCGCCGCGGTACTTGACCACGTACTGCTGGGCGTCGATCCCGCCGCGCAGCTTCAGGTGCTCGTCGACGTCGAACTCCAGGTTGCCGCTGGCGGTGCGGGTGATGTTCAGCGAGGTTTGAACCGCCGAGCGCATCTCGGTCAGGGTGTAGAGGGCTGGGTTAGCGACGTCGAAGCCGTAGGTGATGATCGGCGTGCGATCGTTGGCGCGGGCGTCGTAGGTGTAGCCGTTGACGTCGTTGCGATCGAGCTGGAACGAGATCTGCTCGGGCAGGCGGTAGTCCGAATTGGCCACGCCGATGCGGGCCTGGCCGCGCAGGCGGTCGGTAAACTCGTACTTCCCGGCCAGGGTCACCTGGGTGAAGGTCGTGTGGTCGCGCTGGGTGCCGTTCTCCGAACGGACGTCGACCTTGTCGAACACGCCGTAGGTGAAGGTGTTGCGGTCGTTTAGCGCGTAGTCACGGACGATGGTCGAGCCGACACCGGCCGCGTTCGAGCGGCTGAACGAGATGGCCTCCAAGTTCGGGCTCTCGGTGAACTGGTTCAGGTCCGAATAGAGGACGTCCAGCGACAGCTCGGACTTCGAATTCGGTCGCCACTGGGTCGAGAAGGTGATGCCCAGGCGCTCGGAATCGATCTTCGAGGCGGTGTAGCGCGGGATGCGCGGGTAGAAGGCGTCCTGCACCTGCTTCAGCTGAGCCGGCGTGGTGCAGACCGAGCAACTGGCGAAGTTCGTGGCCGTGTCCGGAAGACCGGTGCGCGGGTTGATGTCGTCAAAACCCGCCCAGCGGGTGGTGTTGAAGCCCTCGGCCACCGGCTGGCGCTTCGAATAGGCCACCGAGGCCAGAACGCCGAAGGTCTTGTCGGGGTTGGACCAGCTCAGCAGGCCCGCCGCGCGCGGCAGGATACGGTCGGTGATGCTGTTGAGGCTGCCTTCGGCCGAGGCGGCGGCCTTGAAGCCGGTGTAGTCGAACGGGCGGCCGCTCTGCAGATCGACCGTGGCGCCCAGCGAGCCTTCGGCGATGTCGGCCGACTGGGTCTTGCGCACCGTAATGCTGTTGAACAGCTCGGAGGCGAAGACGTTGAAGTCGAAGCCGCGGCTGCGGTTACCGCCGCCCGTGGCGATGGCCTCCACGCCGTTGATCCGCACGCGGGTGAAATCGGCGTTGAGGCCGCGCACCGAGATCTGGCGACCTTCGCCGCCTACGCGGTCGATGGTCACGCCCGGCAGGCGCTGGATGGCTTCGGCCAGGTTCTGGTCGGGGAAGGCGGCGATGTCTTCGGCGAGGATGGCGTCGATGGCGCCGATGCTGGTCCGCTTGGCGCCCAGGGCCTTGCTCAGGCTGGAGCGATAGCCGGTGACGACGATCTGTTCGACGGCCGAGGCCTCGTCGGCGGTTTGCGTCGGTGCGGCGGTCTGAGCCGACGCGGCGCCAGCGAGCATCGACACGGCGAAGGCGCCGCCGAGCAGAGCGCTCGCCATAAGCTGTTGACGCAGGGTGCGCGAAGCCATTTCGTTTCTCCCCATACCGGATTGACACCGGTATCATTGACAGTCACATCGTTTCCACAATGTGAGATTACTGCCCACATAGTGCAGTAAACCGGTATAGTTCGCAACCGCCTTATTGGCGTCATGACGTGGTGCGAGAGGTGGAGCGCACCGGGATCACCCCACTTCAGGACGCTAGTCTATTGTTTTAATAGGCTTTATTTCATGCCCACAAAACGTGCGAAAGCGCATGTCGAGCGCCGACGTGGGGACGGCGATCCGCCTTATCGAACTCGCTCTGCAGCGTGGCGCGCGGTCTTTGAGGCCACGCGCCGCCGAATCCAAGACCTTAAGGTAGCGGCTTGAAACCCTCGGCGCGGACGGTCCACTTGCCGTCCTTCGGGAAGCCGGGCGCCGGCCCCTTCGAGCCGTCCCAGCCGCCGGCCATCATCGCCACGGCCGCCAGCAGCGACCCGTTCGACGGGAAGTAGGTCTCGGCCGCGCGACGGTAGCCCGGGCCGTCCGGGCCGTCCGGCCCGACCGGCTCGCCGGTCGGCACGATCTGGCCGCTCGACACCACGGTCTTCGGCACGAAGGCCTCGGCATGCTCGTCCAAGTGCACGCGCGGCGTCATGCCCGAGACGCCGAACTTGTTGTTCTTGGCCTCGTAGAACAGCCAATCGACGGCCTTGTCCGGTTCGCCCAGGCGGGCGGCGGTCATGGCCACCATCGGATAGTCCCAGCCCCAGGTCTGGCGCAGGTCCCAGTCGCTCTCGACCGCCCGCAACGTGCGCCGCATGGTCTCGCGATCGACGCCCCTCCCCGCGATCAGGCCATAGGCCATCAGGAACGAGGGGTGGTCGCGGTTCATGCACTTGGGGTCGATGGCATGGCGCGAGCAGGCCTTGCTCTTGGCCACGTCCCAAAAGTCCGGCGCCGTCTCGGTCGGCAGGTATAGGCCGTCCTTCATGGCCGGCGCGGGCAGCCCCTTGATCACCGCGTCCCACTCGGGCTTGCGCTTCATGCCCTGGCGTTCGCGCCACCGCTGCGCCGTCTCCAGGCCCCAGCGATAATATTCCAGTTCAAAGGTCGGGTTGGAGGTGGTCAGCGGATCGTAGTTCTCCTGCACCGGGATAATCGGCGGACCCAGGACGTAGCGCCCGGCCGTGGCCTTGTGTGGGAAGGAAGCCAGCAGGTCGGCCGTTTCTGAAACCAGCGCGCCGTACTTCGCCAAGGTCGCCTGGGTCGGCTTGTCGCGCCAGACCAGCTCCGACATCCAGATCGGGTGCGGCTGCTGCCACATGATGAACGGCGAAACCTTGCTGGGGCTGTCGACGCCGTCGGGGCCGGTCATTTTCGGCCACCACGCGCCCTTCAGGCCGTGACTGGCCGCGCGGGCCTGGGCGTCCTTCAGATGCCCCAGATACCAGGGCAGGCTCCGCTCCAAGAGCTCGGGCCTGTTCCACAGCGCGAAGTGCCCGGCGTGCCAGGCGTGCATCTCGAGGTGGAACTTGCCGTTCCAGCTGTTGGAGAACAGTCCCTCTTCCTGCGGCGGGACCTCGCCAGCGCCATTGAGGGCCATCAGGTACTGCGACAGCACCACGCGGCGCTCCAGCTCCGCGGCCCGAGGGTCGGTGCTGCCCGAGAAGTCGACGGTCGCGCCTTGCGTCCAGTAGCTTTTCCAGTGCGCGCGCGCCGCCAGGTCGGCGACCGTCACGGTCGGCAGTTTCGGCACGGCCTGGCGGGAGAAGGCGACCTCCAGACCCAGCGCCCGGCCCTTGGCCTTGGGCGAAACCGTAAAGGCGTGTGGTCCGGCGGCCGTGAAGTCCACCGCGCGGTCGGCCTGTAGGGCCGCGAAATAGCGGGTCTTATCCAACTGTCGGGAGACGTCGAGGCGCGAGGCGCCCTCCCCCGTCACCTTGGTCGTGTGCAGTTCCGGATGGATCCAGTCGGACGGATCCGGGTTCAGGGTCTTGGAGACGCCGGGGAACTTCACCGAAAGCTTCAGTCGTCCTTGCGCGACCAAGGCTGAGTCCAGGTCGACCACGATCATGTCCAGCGTCGGATGGACCCGCGTTCGGACGGTCACCGCCTCGCCGTCATAGGTGAAGCGGCTGGTCAGCACGCCGCTCCACAGGTCCAGGGCCTGTTCCGTCTGGGTCAGGTCCTCGAACCTGGCGGGCTTCCCCGTCTTGTCGCGCAGATCCAGGGCCACGCGGCCCAACGAGAAACGGTGCGGGTTTTCGCGCAGATAGGCCAGGGCCGGACGGGCCTCGGCCTCGTTCCAGTCCTTCATATAGGCGTAGGGCTGCTTGGTCCCGCGCACATCGATCGGCGTCGTGCCGTCGGCGTAGGTGTAGTTGTTCGGGTTCGGAAAGGCGTGCCAGGCCCATTGGGCCTCGGTCAGCAGTGGCGCAATGTTGGAATAGGCCTCCGGGAAGGTCTGAAGGCCGGTGATGTCGGCGGTGAAACCGATCTGACCATTGCCGACCATCAGGGGCGCGGACGGATCGACCTTGGTGAGCTTCACATTGTGGCGGCTGACCAGCGCGTGGCGGTCGATGGGCCCAGCCAATGCCGGACCGGCGAGACAGGCCAACGCCAGCCCGGCGACGAGAACGCGTTTCATGGCTACTCCCCATGTTTTGTCGAGCCGCGCCGAACCGCGGCGAGCCGGTCCAGCGGGGACTTGCCACCTGGCAGGCCACGCTTTGCTCGAGATCGTTATGTCATTTTATAGAACGATATCTCATATTATGGAATTTCCCGCAAGCACGGCGCTCCCGATCCATGTTTCGGGGTGTTGTCGAGATGCAAAGCGGCCAGTGGCCGATCTGAGCGGCCGAGTTAAGGGGAGCCGGACGTTCAACGTCCCCCTCCGCCCTGCCCAAAGGTCCGCCGATAGAGAAGCTTGGCGACAAGGACAGAAAATCTCGGTTTCCAATCCCCACTTGATAACTAGGCTTTAGGCATCGGAACCGGCGTTTCGCCGTGGCGTCAGACCACGTCCGCCGACACAGGGGATAGTGCAGTGATCAAGCGTCTTCTTATCGGAACCGCGGCCGGCGCCTTGGGCGCGGCCTTCGTGACCGGCGCCTACGCCCAGGCCGCCAACAACACCGAGTTGGAGCAGGTGGTGGTCACCGCCCAGCGGCGCGAACAGTCGGCCCAGGACGTCGGCATCGCCTTGTCGGTGATCTCCGGCGACCAGCTGGCGGCGCGTGGCGTAACCAATGTCAACCAGCTGCAGTACCAGACCCCCAGCCTGGAAATCGTTCCGGCGTTCGGCGGCGGCCAGCCTCAGTTCCGTCTGCGCGGCGTCGGCTTCGACGACTACGCCACCAATAATACGCCTACGGTCGGCGTCTATGTCGACGAGGTCGCCTACCCGGTCCCGGCCGCCACCCAGGGCGTGCTCTACGACATCGACCGGGTGGAAGTGCTGCGCGGGCCGCAAGGCACGCTCTACGGCCGCAACACGACCGGCGGCGCGATCAACTTCATCACCCGGCGTCCCACCGATCAGCTATCGGCCGGCGTCACCGCCGAGTATGGCCGGTTCGACAGCGCCAAGGTCGAAGGCTTCGTCTCGGGACCGCTCGGCCAGACCTTGAAGGGCCGCCTGTCGGCCGTGACCGAACAGGGCGGCGACTGGCAGCGCAACCGCGCCACCGGCGAGAAACTCGGCGACGCCGACCGGAGCGCCGTGCGCGGCCAGCTGGACTGGTCGCCAACCGACAAGGTCGACGTTCTGCTGAGCGCCCACTACGGCCAGGACAAGTCCGACGGCCAGGGCCTCTACCTGCTCAACGTCCCGGGCCAGGTTGGCGACACCCGCTACAACGCCACCGGTTGGGGCGTCTCGCCGACCTTCGCGAGCCTCGCCGGCGTGTCGCCGGGCGCCAAGCCGCAGCGGGACAACAAATCCGGCGGCGGTTCGATCACCGCCAATATCGACCTGGGCTTCGCCAAGCTGACCAGCATCAGCGCCTATGAGAACCTCAAGCGCCGCGAGCTGAATGACTGGGACGCCAAACCCAGGTCGGAGTCCGACACCTTCTGGGGCAGCGATGTCGACATCTATTCACAGGAAGTTCGGCTGGCTTCCAAGAGCGCGGGTCCGCTCACCTGGGTGGCCGGCGGCTATTATAGCCATCAGACCCTGGACGAGACCTTCCTGACCGATTTCAGCCAGAGCCTGGGCTTCATCACCAACACCTCGTACCGCCAGAAGGTCGAGTCGATCAGCGGCTTTGGCCAGGCTGAATACGCCCTCACCCCGCGCCTGAAGACGATCCTGGGGCTGCGCTACGAGCATGAGGAACGCGATCTCGAAAACTTCGCCACCAAGATCGGCGGCGCGCCGCTGTTCAACAACGGCGACCGTCACACCTCGCTCAACGAGCTGTCGGGCAAGGCCGGTGTCGAGTTCCAGGCCGACGAGAATGTCCTGCTCTACGCCAATGTCAGCCGCGGCGTGAAATCGGGTGGCTTCACTGTCTACAACTCGCCCCAGTCCGACCAGATCAACGCCTTCAAGCCCGAGGTTGTCTGGGCCTACGAGGCGGGCTTCAAGGGCGACCTGGCGCGGAACCTGCGCCTGAACGGCTCGGTGTTCTACTACGACTACCGCGACCAGCAGGTGCTGGGCGTGGTCATCAACCCGACCAACGGCGCCATCGGCCGGATCACCAACGCGCCGAAGTCCGAGATTTACGGCGGCGAACTGGAGCTGCAGTGGACCCCGTTCCACGGCCTGCAGATCACCCAGACGGCCAGCTACAAGAAAGGCTCGTACAAGACCTTCGACGACGTTGACGCCAGCTCGGTGGTCAAGAATCCGTCCACAGGCCTGTGGACCGGGCAGACGATCGACAAGTCGGGCGTGGCGCTCGACTTCCCGCGCGTCAGCTATGGCGGCGCGGTCAGCTACATCTGGGCCGTCGGAAACTTCGACGTCCAGGCGGCCACCGACTACGCCTATCGCGACAAGGCTCCATCGTTCCTGGGCGCCGAATACACCGTCGCCTCCTATTGGCTGGCCAACGCCAACCTGACGATCCAGCCGAAGGACGGGCCTTGGAGCCTGGGCCTATGGGGCCGCAACATCTTCAACGAGAAGTACGACGTCACCCGCAACTACTTCCTGACCTCGGCCAAGATCGGCGCGGCGGGACGCCCGGCCACCTATGGCGTGCGCGCCAGCTACGCGTTCTAGTCCTTCCCCCCGCCCCCGGGGCGCCGATGTTCAAGCGCCAGCCCGCCATTTCAGGACCTTCGTGATGATCAAGACTCTGTTGCTGATCCTGGGCGGCCTGGCGGCCCTTGTCGTGGTGGCCGGCTTCGTCGGCTGGCTGCTGCTGCGGGGTCCGGATATCCCCTACGAGACGCTCGAGGCGAAATACGCCACGGCGGCCTCGCACTATGCCGACCTGCCTGGTGGCGTGCGCCTGCACTACAAGGACGAGGGCAAGGCCGATGGGCCGGTGCTGGTGCTGGTCCACGGCTTCGGCGACTCCCACTTTTCCTGGGAAGGCTGGGTGGCTCGGCTGGGCGACCGCTACCGGATCATCACCGTCGACCTGCCCGGCCACGGCCTGACCCGCGCCCCGGCCGGCTATGTCGCCACCAGCGACGGCTACGCCGACCTGATCGACGCCCTGGCCGCCAGGCTGGCCCTGCCGAAGTTCGCGATCGCCGGCAATTCCATGGGCGGCGGCGTGGCCTGGCAGACGGCCGTGCGCCATCCGGACCGCCTGAACGCCCTGGTGCTGGCCGACGCCGCCGGCTGGCCCGCCGAAACCCTGAAGAAACCGCCCCTGGCGTTCAAGCTGCTCAAGTACTCGTGGGGCCGCGCCTTCCTGCGGTCGATCGACAACAAGCCCCTGATCCGCTCGGGCCTGCGCGGCGAGGTCGGCGATCCGGCCGTGATCACCGACGCCTTCATCGACCGCTGGGCCGAGCTGCAGCGCGCGCCGGGCCATCGCGCCATCCTGATGTCGATGCAGCCGGGCAAGCACAGCCAGGCGACCAAGGAAGCCCTCGCCACGATCAAGGTCCCGACCCTGGTCCTGCACGGCGAGATCGACCCGATCATCGAGGTGTCGGCCGGTCGCAAGTTCGCCGACGCCATCCCGGGCGCCCAGCTGATCGTCTATCCCAAGGTCGGCCACCTGCCGCAGGTGGAAATTCCGCAGCGCTCGGCCGACGACGTCGCGGCCTTCCTGATCGCCCATCCGGCCCCGTGACCGATAGGGCGCGCCGCCGCTGGCGCGCCCGCGTTCGCTGACTAGAGTAACCGCATGCGCGTCGATGATCTGGGCAACCCCGTCACCGTCTCCACCGAAGCCTCGCTGGCGGCGGTGAACGACTTCGTCGGCGGATTTCTGGCCTATGAGACCCGGGCCGCGAACGTGCTGGCGGCGGCCGACGCCGATCCCGCCAGCGCCCTGCTCAACGCCTATGCGGGCGTGCTGTGGCTGCTGCTGGAATCGCCGGAAGGCCCCGGCCGCGCTGCGCCCTACGTCGCCACGGCCCGCGCCGCCCGCGCCGCGGCCCATCCGCGTGAGCAGGCCACGGTCGATTTCCTGCTCGCCTGGTTCGAGGACGACATTCCCCGCGCCCTGGCCGTCGCCGACGCGATCCTGGCCACTTGGCCGCGCGACCTGCTGATCCTCAAGCTGCGCCAGTATCACGACTTCAATCGCGGCGACTTTCCCGCCATGCTGCGCGCGGCCTCCAGCGTCGCCAAGGCCAATGCCGACATCGCCCACTGGCACGGCATGATGGCCTTCGCTTACGAGCAGTGCCATCTGCTGGTCGAGGCCGAGGCCGCCGCCCATCGCGCCCTCAACCTGCAACGCAAGGAGCCCTGGGCTCAGCACGCCCTCGCCCACGTCATGCTCACCCAGGGGCGCATCGATGAAGGCGCGCTGTTTCTGGAGAGCGTGCGCGACACCTGGACAGGGCTGAATTCGTTCATGGACACCCACCTCTGGTGGCATCTGGCGCTGTTCTATCTCAGCCAAGGACGGTTCGATCAGGCGCTCAACGCCTACGACCAGCACTGCTGGACCCAGGAGAAGGACTATTCCCAGGACCAGGTCGGGGCGGTCTCGTTGCTGGCCCGCCTGGAACTGGCCGGCGTGAACCTCGGCGAGCGTTGGCAAGACGTCGCCGATCACCTGGTCAAGCGCGCCGACGACGTCGTCCAGCCGTTCCTGACGCTGCAATACCTCTATGGCCTGGCGAAGGCCGGCCGTGCGGAGGCCGACAGCCTGTTGGCGGCGGTGCGCCATAGAGCGGTCCATGCGCCCGAGTTCACCCGCGCGGCCTGGCGCGACGCGGCGCTGCCCGCCGCCCACGGCCTGGTCGCTCACGCCCGCGGCGACTTCGAGGCCGCCGTCCAGAGCCTGCGCACCGCTTTGCCCCGGATGATCGAGGTCGGCGGCAGCCACGCCCAGCGCGACCTCTTCGAGCAGATCGCCCTCGACGCCGCGATACGCGCGGGCCGGCTCTCGGAAGCCCAGCAGGCGTTGGAGCTGCGCCGTGGCTTCGATCCCGACGGCGTACCGCTCAACCGCGCCTTGGCCGAGGTTTATGACCGCTTGGGCCTGCCCGCCGAAGCGGTCCGGGCCAGGGCGCGGGTCGAGCGCAGATTGGCGGCCCTGGCGTGAGATTTCCGAAGGTTCTGGGCGCGATCCTCGCCGCCTGCATGCTCGTTCTGCTGGGCGGGGCCAGCCCCGTCCTGGCCAAGGACAGCCTGACCCTGGCCCTGCAATTGGAGCCGCCGAACCTCGATCCGACCTCGGGCGCGGCGGTCGCCACCGACGAGGTGGTCTACGCCAACATCTTCGAAGGGCTGGTGCGCCTGGACCGCGACGGCGCGATCAAGCCTCTGCTGGCGACCTACTGGGAGGTCGCGCCTGACGGCCTGACCTACACCTTTCATCTGCGCGAGGGCGTGCGTTTCCAGGACGGTACGCCGTTCGACGCCGGCATTGTCAGGTTCAGCTTGGAGCGCGCCATCGCGCCCACGTCGGTCAACGTCCAGAAGCAGGCGCTGAGCGTCATCCGCCGGATCGAGGTCGTCGATCCGCTGACCGTGAAACTGCATCTGGCCCAGGCCGACAGCAACTTGCTCTACGTACTGGCCTGGGGCGACGCGGTGATGGTCTCGCCCAGATCGGTCGCGACCTTGGCGACCGCGCCCGTCGGCACCGGCCCCTTCAAGTTCGCCAGTTGGCGACGCGGCGACGCGGTGACCCTGACGCGCAACGACGCTTATTGGGGTCAGCCGGCCAAACTGCGCCGGGTGGTGTTCAAGTTCATCGCCGATCCCGCGGCGGCCTTCGCCGCGATCAGGACCCACGACGTCGACGCCTTTCCCGACTATCCCGCGCCCGAGAACCTGGCCCAGCTGCGCGCCGATCCGTCGCTGAAGGTGATCTCGGCCTCCAGCGAGGGCGAGGTGATCCTGGCGATCAACAACCGCAACGGCCCGCTGGCTGACGTGCGTGTACGCCAAGCCATCCAGCATGCCCTGGACCGGGGGGCGATCATCGACGGAGCGATGTACGGCTACGGGACACCGATCGGCAGCCATTTCCCGCCGCAGAACGCCTCTTACGTCGACCTGACCGGCCTCTATCCCCACGACGTGGCCAAGGCCAAGGCGTTGCTGGCACAGGCGGGCTATCCGAACGGCCTTTCCCTGACCATGAAGCTGCCGCCGCCCAACTACGCCCGCCGCAGCGGCGAGATCGCAGCTTCGCAGCTGGCGGCGGTGGGGATCAAGGTCAGGGTCGAGAACTTGGAATGGGCTCAGTGGCTGGACCAGGTGTTCAGCCGCCACGCCTTCGATCTGACCGTGGTCAGCCACGCCGAGCCGATGGACTATGACATCTATGACCGGCCCGACTATTACTTTGGCTACCACAGCGCCGAGTTCCACGCCCTGATGACGACGCTGAAAGCCACGGCGGACGAAGGCCAGCGCGCCGTCATCCTGCAACGCATCCAGCGCAAGATCGCCGACGACGCCGTCAACGGCTTCCTGTTCCAGTTCCCGCGCCTGGGTGTGTTTGATGCGCGGCTGAAGGACTTCTGGGTCAATTCGCCGACCCTGACCGTCGATCCGCGCACCGCCTATTTCGACGCCCCCGACGCGACCGGCGACACGACGGTCGCCACGACCAGCCGAGCCGGCGACATCCTTGGCATCCTGGCCGGCCTAGCGGGGGTGGCGGGCCTGATCGCCCTTCTGGTCCGTTTCGGAGCCGCCTATCTGGGCGGACGGGCGGCGATCATGGCCCTGACCCTGCTGGCCGCCAGCCTTGTGGTGTTCGCCATCATCCAGATCGTGCCCGGCGATCCCGCCGCCTACATGCTGGGCCTCAACGCCAATCCCGAGGCCGTGGCCAACCTGCGTCACCAGATGGGACTGGAGGGGCCGGCCCCACAACGCTACCTGGCCTGGTTGCTGGGCATGCTCCACGGCGACCTCGGCGTCAGCTACACCTACCAGACGCCCGTGGCCGGCCTGGTTGCCGAGCGCTTGGCCGTTTCCCTGCCCCTGGCGACGGCCGCCATGGCGCTGTCGGTGCTGATCGGCGCCCCGATTGGCGCGCTGGCGGCGGCCCGCCGCGGCGGCGCGGCCGACGCAACGGCGATGGGCCTGACCCAGATCGGCGTGGCCATTCCCAACTTCTGGTTCGGCGTCCTGCTGGTGATGAGCTTCTCGRTGGGCCTGCGCTGGTTCCCGTCCGGCGGCTTTCCGGGCTGGGACGCGGGGCTGTGGCCGGCGCTGAAGGCTCTCACCCTGCCCTCCCTGGCGCTGGCCATTCCCCAGGCGGCGATCATTGCTCGCGTCACCCGTTCGGCGCTCCTCGACACCCTGGCCGAGGACTACATGCGCACCGCCCGCGCCAAGGGCCTGTCGCCCGGCCAGGCCCTGTGGCGTCACGGTTTGCCCAACGCCCTGATCCCGTTGCTGACCATCCTGGGCCTGCAGTTCCCGTTCCTGCTGGCGGGCGGCGTGATCATCGAGAACGTCTTCTTCCTGCCCGGTCTGGGACGGCTGGTGCTGCAGGCCATCACCCAGCGCGATCTGATCGTCGTCCAGGGCGTGGTCATGCTGCTGATCTTCGCCGTCGTGGCCACCACCTTCCTGGTCGATGTGGCCTATGTGCTGGTCGATCCCAGGCTGCGCGGGCGGAGTCGATCATGAACCGCTCCTTGAGCCTGAGCGTCGGCGCGGCGATCACCACGCTCTTCGTCCTGGCGGCCCTGGGGTCTCTGGTCTGGACGCCCTACGATGTCGCGGCCTTCGACATTGCTCGGCGCCTACAAGGTCCTTCGGCCGCCCATTGGCTTGGAACCGACCACTTCGGCCGCGACGTCCTGTCGATGATCCTGGCGGGCGCGCGAAACGCTCTGGCCGTCTCGCTTGTGGCGGTGCTGCTGGGCGCGGGCGCCGGCGTGCCTCTGGGCCTGTTGGCCGCGGCCCAGCGCGGCTGGACCGACGAGCTGGTCATGCGGACCAACGACGTGATCTTCGCCTTTCCGTCGCTGATCCTGGCCATTCTGCTGACCGCCGTGCTGGGTCCCGGGGCGATCAACGCGGTGATCGCCATCGGCGTCTTCAACATCCCGGTCTTCGCCCGCCTGACGCGCGGCGCCGCGCTCAGCCTCTGGACGCGCGACTATGTGCTGGCCGCGCGCACGGCCGGCAAGGGTCAAGCGCGGATCTCATGGGAACACATCCTTCCCGGCTTGCGCGGCCTTCTGATCGTCCAAGCCACCCTGCAGTTTTCATTGGGGATCATCGCCGAAGCGGGCCTGTCCTATGTCGGCCTGGGCGTCCAGCCGCCGGCCGCCAGCTGGGGCAAGATGCTAGCCGACGCCCAGACCCTGATCAGCCTCTCGCCCCTGCAGGCGATCGTCCCTGGCCTGGTCATCGTCATCACGGTCCTGGGTTTGAACCTGCTGGGCGACGGCCTGCGCGACCGGCTCGATCCGCGCCTGGACGGGGAGCGCTGAGATGGCCCTGCTGGCGATCGAGACCCTGAGCGTGACGATCGGCGACAGTCCGATCCTGCGCGACGTGTCCCTGACCTTGGAGCCCGGCCAGGTGCTGGGCGTCGTCGGCGAGTCCGGCTCGGGCAAATCAATGACCGCCCTGGCGGTCCTGGGTCTGCTGCCGCGCGACGCGAAGGCGTCGGGCGCGATCCGTTTCGAGGGCCAGGACCTCACCGGTTTGTCCGAGGCCCAGCTCTGTCGCGTGCGCGGAGCCCGGATCGGCATGGTCTTCCAGGAACCGATGACGGCCCTCAATCCCGTCATGACCATCGGCGACCAGGTGGCGGAGGTCGTGCGCCAGCATCGCGGCGGATCCCGGAGCCAGGCATTGGCGGCGGCGCGGCGGGCCCTGGATCGCGTCGGTCTGCCCGCCGACCGCTTCCCGCTAAACCGCTATCCGCACCAGCTGTCGGGCGGCCAGCGCCAGCGCGTGGCCATCGCCATCGCCATCGTCCTGTCGCCCCGCCTGATCATCGCCGACGAGCCGACCACGGCYCTGGACGTCACCACCCAGGCCCAGATCCTGGACCTGCTGCGCCAGCTGGTGCGCGAGGACGACGCGGCCTTGATCCTGGTCAGCCATGACCTGGCCGTGGTCGCCGGGATCGCCGATCACGTGGCGGTCATGAAGGACGGCGCGATCGTCGAACAGGGCCAGACCACCGCTCTGTTCGCAAACCTGACCCATCCCTACACCCGCGCCCTGGCCGTCGACGCCGCGCGCGTTCCGCTGAGGCGCGGCGGCCCCGACCTTTCCGCCCCGCCCGTGCTGGAAGCCAAGGCCGTCATCCGCGAGTATCCCGGTCCACGGCGCCTGCTGCGCGCCGGCCCCGCCTTCCGGGCGGTGTCCGAGGTCAGCCTGACGATCCAGCCGGGCGAGATCGTCGGTCTGGTCGGAGAGTCCGGGAGTGGCAAGTCCACCCTGTTGCGCACCCTGCTGGCCCTGGAGGCGCCGCAGGGCGGTCAGGTCGCGCTGGCCGGTCAGCCGTTTTCACCGGCCGCGCCCCGCGCGCTGCGCCGGCGCATCCAGGCGGTATTCCAGGATCCCAGCGGCAGCTTCGATCCGCGCTGGACGGTCGAGCGGCTGGTCGCCGAACCCCTGCACCTGCTCGACGCCAGACCCACGCCGGCCGAGCGCCGCGCCAGGGTGGAGAACGTCCTGCTCCAGGTCGGCTTGCCCGCCATGGTGGCCGACCGCTATCCGCACCAGTTCTCGGGCGGCCAGCGCCAACGGATCGCCATCGCCCGCGCCCTGATCGTGGAACCTTCGGTGGTCGTTCTGGACGAGGCCGTCTCGGCGCTCGACGTCATGGTCCGCGCCGAGATTTTGGATTTGCTGACGCGGCTCTCCGATGAACTGGGCCTGGCCTATCTGTTCGTCTCGCACGACATGGGCGTGGTGCGCGGTCTGACCGATCGGGTGCTGGTGATGCAGGGCGGCAAGATCATCGAAGAGGGCCTGACGGCGGAGGTCTTCGCAAACCCCCGGCATCCTTATACGGCCCAACTGATCGCCGCGACGCCGAGCCTCGAACGCGCCCTGGGGGTCCGCGCCTAGCCGGCCGCCAGATATACCGCGCGAGCGACGGCGCGGGCCAGGCAATCGCCGGCCGCGGAGCCGATCCTGGCGATCTGGTGTTGTCGTTCCTGGGCGGAGGTCAGGACGATCGCTCCGGAGGCGACCGCGAACACGACGTCGCCATCGAAGGGCGTATGGGCCGGCCGGATCGCCCGCGACAGGCCGTCCTGAGCCATGATCGCCACGCGTTTGCACTCGCCCGACGACAGGTCCGCGTTGACCGCGACAACGGCGAGGGTGGTGTTGGCCCCCGGCGTCAAACGCCCCTGCCCCGCCAATCGCGAGTCGTCAGGCATGGGGTCGACAGCCGCGGCCGGACTTTTGGGCGCGCGGCCGCCGAACTCGCCATCGATCTCGAACGGCCAGGCCCAGAACGTCTCGCCGTCGGGCATGTAGACGGAGCCGACCGGATTGACCGCGACCAGGGCGCCGACCATCAGACCCTCGCCCAGATCGAGCGAGGCCGAGCCTAGCCCGCCCTTGACCAAGCCCGCCCGGGCGCCGCGTCCCGCGCCGACCGAGCCAAGTTCGAAATCGCTCGACGCCGCGGCGAAGGCCTCTTGGCCCAGCCGCCGATAGGGCGGATCCACGCCCCAGGTTTTGTCGCCGCCATTGGCCAGATCATAGAGCACAGCCCCGGCCACGATCGGCGCGGTGGGCGCGCCGGGCCGGACCGCGAAACCCTCCCCAGCGTCCGACAGGGCCGCGGTGACGGCATCGGCCGCCCCCAGCCCGAAGACCGACCCGCCCGACAGCACCAGGCCGTGAGCCTTGGCATAGCCATTCTCCGGCGCCAGCGCCTCGCTTTCGCGCACGCCAGGCCCTCCGCCCCGCACGTCCACGCCCGCCCGCCACCCCCCCGGGCACAGCACGACGGTCGCGCCGCTGCGCACGGTCTCGTCCGTGGCGTTACCCACCGTGAGGCCTGGTACGTCGGTGATCAGATTGCGGGGCCCGGGGCGATACAAGGCAGTCACCTTCGAAGATTCGGCGTGCCGCTGCTTTTACCCGAGGCGGCCGCCCAGCGGGGTGGAAAACGGCTTCGCGCCGGCGCGAGCGACTGTAGGCTGCTCCGGTCGAGTCCCGCCTCCCGGAGTTCCCATGGCCGACCTGCCGGACCTGTCCGCCATCGAGTTGCTGAGACTCTATCGCGACCGGCGCGCCTCTCCCGTCGAGGTGATGACGGCGACCCTGTCCCGGGTCGAGGCCCTGGAGCCCCGGCTCAACGCCACCTGGGCGCTGGACCCCGACGCGGCCCTGAATGACGCCCGCGCGGCCGAGGCGCGCTGGGCCAGGGGCGAGCCGATGGGGCCGCTCGACGGCGTTCCGGTGACGGTCAAGGAGCTGATCGCGACCCAGGGCGTGGCCAAGCCCCTGGGCAGCGCGGCGACCGACCTGACGCCCGAACCCGCCGACGCGCCCCCGGCGGCGCGGCTGCGCGAGGCCGGAGCGGTGATCTTCTGCAAGACCACCTCGCCCGATTTCGGCATGCTGTCGTCGGGCTTGTCGAGCTTTCACAAGCTGTCGCGCAATCCCTGGGACACCAGCAAGACGCCCGGCGGCTCCAGCGCCGGGGCGAGCGCCGCCGCCGCGGCCGGCTACGGCCCGCTGCATCTGGGCACGGACATCGGCGGCTCGATCCGCCTGCCCGCCGGCTGGTGTGGCGTCTATGGACTCAAGCCCAGCAACGGCCGCGTCCCGATCGATCCGCCCTATATCGGCCGCGTCGCCGGACCGATGACCCGCACCGTCGTCGACGCGGCCCTTATGATGAGCGTGCTCAGCGCACCGGACTGGCGCGACCACATGAGCCTGCCACCGGCCGAGATCGACTGGCTCGATCTGGACTTCGATTTGAAAGGCCTGCGCATCGGCCTGATGCTGGACGCCGGCGCCGGAGCGCCCGCAGAGCCGGAGGTCATCGAAGCGGTGACCGCCGCGGCCCGTCTGCTGGAGGCCCAAGGCGCGATCGTCGAGACCTTCGCCCCCTTCCTAACGCGCGAAATGCTCGACGGCCTCGATCTCTTCTGGCGCGTCCGGTCGTGGAGCGACATCACCGCCCTGGCGCCGGACAAGGCCGAACGCATCCTGCCCTATATCGACGCGTGGGCGCGGGCGGCCAAGGACGCCGACGGCCTGTCGGTCTATCGCGGCTTCCATCAGATTCACCGGATGCGCGAGGCCGGCGCCAAGGCGTTCCAGCCCTACGACTTCGTGCTGTCCCCGACCGCGCCGATGCCGGCCTTCGCCGCGGACCTGCCCTCCCCGACCAACGATCCCAGTCGGCCGTTCGAGCACATCGGATTCACGGTCCCGTTCAACATGACCGAACAGCCGGCGGCCTCGATCAATTGCGGCTACACGGCCGAGGGCCTGCCCATCGGCTTGCAGATCGTCGGGCGACGGTTCGACGATCTGGGCGTGCTGCGGTTTTCACGAGCCTACGAGCTTTTGCGTCCGCCCCAACGTCCCTGGCCCCGACTTGATGATGAGGCAACGACGAAGACATGATCAGCCTTGCCGCGAGCGGGCTCTCCTCCTAGAACTTTTCGGCGATCAAATCACAGAGCACGCGCCAATGAAGTCTATTGATGGCAGCCCGCCAATGGTCAAGCTAGCAGCCGACCCGCCGCAGGGCTGGCATGACAAGACGATGATTGTATATAGCGCGCCCCATGAACCCGGGCGCGCCATGGCGCCGAACATGGTCATTTCTCGCGACGCCCTTCTCGAGGGCGAGTCCTTTCGCGAATATTGCAATCGCCAGATCGAGACCTTCCGATCCAATCTCCCGCAGTTCAACCGCGAGAGCGAGGGTTACGGCCGCAGCCACGAGCGGGACGCGTTCCAGATCCAGTTCACCTGGCGCTCGGCCGCCGGCCTGCTGCGCCAGCGGGTCTTCTTCATCGCCACCGGAACCCAGGTCGTCGTGAACTATGCGGTGACCGCCGCGGCGGATGATTTCGCCGCCTATGAGCCCGCCTTCGAGCGCGGTCTGGCCTCGTTGCGCATCGACGCGCCGCCGGCTGCCGCGGCCGGAATGCACTGATGCCCACGCGCCGCTGGAGCCGGATGACCGCATGAGCCAAATGCCCGCCGCGCGCCTGGGTGACGACGTCGCCCACAGTCAGGCCGGACTCGGCATGCTGCTGGGCGTGCTGGGCGGCGTGGTGGCGGGCGCGGTCCTGGTGGGCGCGACGATCGCCACCGGCGGCGCGGCCCTGGCCGTGGTGGCGGCGGTCGGCGGCGCGGCGGGCCTGACCTCGTTCGGCGGGCTGGCGGGCATGAACATCGGCGCGGCCATGATGGGCCCGCCCACCGGCAAGTTCGTGGTCGGYTCGCCCAACGTTCTGATCAACAGCCGCCCGGCGACCCTGACCTTCGTGTCCATGGCGGTCTGCATCAAGGAAGCCGGCGTGCCAATCCCGCTGGCGACCGGCTCCTCGACCGTGTTCATCAACATCGGCATGGCCGGCCGCGAGGGCGAGAAGCTGGGCTGCAGCGCCGTGTCGGTGAAGATGACCTCGCCGAACGTGCTGATCGGCGGCGAGAGCGCTCAAGATCCGCGCGTCGAGATCAAGCCCGAGGTGCCGGAGTGGGCGGTGACGGCGCTGCAGGTGCTGGGTGTCGCCGGGGCGATCCTGGCTCTCCCCTTCGCCATAGCGACGGTCGGCGTGGCGGCGACGATCGGCGGCGCGGTGCTCGGCTACTACGGAGGCAAGTACGGAGGCGAGGCCGGCAGAGCCCTGGGCGAGGCGTTGGGCATGTCCGAGGCCGGCAAACGGGCCATGGAGGCCGGCGGCCAGTTCCTGGGCGGCATGATCGGCGGCGCGGCCGGCGTGAAGGGCGTGCGCGCTTTCAACAGCCGCTACCAGGTCGTCGTGCACCCCAATCGCCTGGGCTCGAACCTCGGCAATGTCAGCGTCGTGCGTCGTCCGCCCAACGTCCGTAACCCCAACGGCACGATCAACATGACCCGGGCGTCGAAGCAGTACGCCAAGGTCGTCAATTCGAACAAGCCATGGAAGTGGCGCGAGAGCTTCCAGGGCAAGATCACCAACGCCGAGCGCGCCCAGATCAAGCAGGGCGCCATCGACCGCGGGCTGATCTCCAAGGTCGAGCTCAAGCCCGGAACCCGCTATGCCGACTTCCAGAAGGCGGGCCTGGTCAAGAAGGTCGACAACCTGCCGCAAAACCTGTGGAAGAGCTCGGACGCCAAGCAGTTCAGCTACCTGGATTCGCGCATTCCTGGCGGACGTCCCGCCGGCACGACCTGGCACCATACGGAAACGCCTGGGCGCATGGAGCTAGTGCCTTTCGGCCAGCACAATACTATCAGCCATATCGGCGGACGCTCGCCCGGTCACTGGGCGCACGGACCGCGCTAACAACGGAAAAGGTGTATGGAATTCGATCCAGCTTCCATCATTCCGCCCCCACCGCCGGGGCACCTCGAGGCGCTCGAGGACTACTACGACATCAAGCTTCCTGACGACTACAAGCGGTTTGTCGTCACCCATAACGGCGCCGTTCCGCTGACCACCCGCTTCGACGTCGCGGGGCTGGAGCGGATGGTCGAACGTTTCCTGCCCGTCATCCAGGACGCGGAAGACCATCCGCTGGGCTGGCTGGAGCTGGAGGTCGTGGCTTCGCAGCTCGACTCGCGCCTGACCGACGACGAGGATGGCGAGAACATCAACCTGATCCCGATCGCCGCGCTGTTCGCCGGCAACTTCGTGGTGCTGGACTACCGAAAGGGTCCGGAAAATCCGACGATCGGTTTCTGGGATCACGAGGCCTCGGAAGACTTCGCGCCGGCCGTGACGACGGTGGCGCGCTCGTTCAGCGAGTTTCTCTCGATCCTGAGGTGATGGCGCGTTGCTGGATGGTCCCGGCAAAGCGTGGCGACGGAGCAGTTTTCGCCGTCCAGCGGAACTGCTCCGCTTGCGTGCGGCCCGTTCTGACTATCGCATCGCCCTCTAGCATCATGCGACCCGAGCGCGCGGCGTCGCCTTTCCAAGTCGCTTCAGCGAGGGATCATGGCGGTTTCGGAAGATAACAAAGCTCTCGCCCGCTACCTGAGGGACGTCATGCAAGCCGCCCCAATCATCACCAAATATTGGGACGACGTCCGCGCGAGCGACATCGACATCATGATCGTCAGGGACGCCCCCGCCGACGCCGTGACGACTTACGCGAGCCTTGGCCTGTCCGACGCCAGCACCGGCCTTACCATCGGCGACAAGACATTGGGCGTCGAGATCCTGCTACCGATGGCCAGCTCGTGCGCGCAGGGCGCCAACATGATCGCCACCTGTGGCTTCAGCATCAAGAAGGGCGAGATCACGCCCACGCCGGGCGCCATCATCCCCCGGGTCCTGGAGCTCTATGGCGACGGTCGCAACATGAAGCACGCCATGCTGATCGCCCCGTTCGTCTGGGACTTGGAAACACAGACCTTTCCCAACAAGACCGTTGCCTGGCTGCAGGTCCTGCCGATTTCCGACGCGGAGCGGGACCATGCGCTGGCGAACGGTCCAGAAGCCCTGGAGGACCTGTTCGAGGACCACCAGATTGACGTCTTCGACATCGATCGCCCCAGCGTCCTTTGAAACCCCGAAGACGCTATTTGTAACGCGCGCGCGAGATCGAGAATGGTGGCGTTCAGCAGAACCCGACCGCCGCTCACCCAAGCCGACCTGGCGTCGGTCGAGAGGCGGTTAGGCGTCATCCTGCCCGCGGATCTCAAGGACCATTATCTGCGCCACAACGGCGGAAGGCCGGCTCCTCGCTTCTTCGAAAAGAATGACGAGTGGTATGGCGTTCATTACTTTCTGCCGATGGCCAATGGCGATGCTGGAGACAGCTTCGAAGCGAGCTACAGCAGCCTCGTTCTCGACAATCCCCTGTTCCCCGCCGGCGTCATTCCGTTCGCGGTCGACGAGGGCGGTGACTACTTCGTCTACAGCGTCAGGCCGGAGTCTTACGGCCATATCCTGTTCGTCCAGTCCGACTATTTCGAAGAACCGGATCGGTACCTTGTGTTCCTGAGTCCCAACCTGGCGAGCTTCCTCGATGCGCTCGCCGAAGAACCCTAGTCACCGCTGGTCGCCCCCCACGCCCTTCAGGAACTGAAATGCCGGATTTCTTCTATGTCGAACCGGAGGTCGCCGGCGGGCTGGGCGCCCTGCCGTTCGCGGACAATGGCGGCGGGGAATGGCTGGTCTACGGCGACGGTCAGCAGGGTCGCGGCGTCTCTCTGGTCGACACGGGATCCCTGGCCCTGGACGAATACGCCCCCTGGCTCTGCCGCGACCTGACCGAGCTGCTGAGCGAGGCCGCCAGCGCCGACCAAGTGTTCAAATCCGATCCAATCGACGAGGCCGACCTCGGCGCTCCGTTCTACACGGACCCGCCTGCGCTTTAGGCCGGCAGGAAACGGTCGGCCGACGTCACCAGCTTGTCGGTCGGCGTCGGGCCAGAGATCAGCGACGTCAGCCACGGGTCCGGGTTGCGCCCCGTGTCGACGACCGGGATCACCAGCTGGATGGAGCCACCGGCGTAGGACCGACGAGTCTGACGCCAGCCCTTGTCCTGAGCGGCGGCCGAGACCTTGGGCTGGAACTTGGTCGCGCCCCAGCAGGCCGGAACGGCCTGGCCGCGCGGCACGTCCATGAACCAGACCAGCCCCTTGTCGCCCCAGTCGTCGCAGACGGCCCAGCGTTGGCTGACCTCCTTGACCAGGTGCTTGCCCGAGGGGCCGGCGGAGAGGATCTCGGCCACTTCGCTGCCGTACAGCCAGAATCGGCCAAGACGTCCATTCACGCCCCGCCCACTATCGCTGAACCGCACCAGACGGATCGGTCCCGCGATGGTGGTGAAGCGGAAGAAGCCGCCCTCGAACGACTGGGCTTCCTGGACACTGATGTCGAAAGGACTCAAGGGCCTGCTCCCTGGAGAAGATCGCGATTTCGCGGGACTAGACTTTCAAGGTGACGGCGACGCCCTGCGATTGAAGTTGGCCGTTCATCCATTCGGCCACGGCCAGGGCGCAGGCCCGGTCACCGACCACGTCGGCCCAAGGCACGCCGCCGGCCGCGCCATGGGTGCCGACAAACTTCTTTTCCTCGAGGATCCCGTCGCCATCGAGCCAGCGGCCGGTGTTGTAGAAGTAGAACCGCGACTTGACCGGATTGCGGACCCAAAAGCCCAAGCTGCGCGCCGTGCGGGCGTGGGCGACGAAGTCGACATTGTCTGGGATAGTCTGCGAAAGGCCCAGTTCGCTGGTCTGCATGTCGACCGCGTCGAACAGGAACATCGCCTTGACGCGCTTGCCTTGCGCCTTGAGCCGCTTGGCAGCGACGATGGCGGTGCACCCGCCACGGCTGTAGCCCACCAGCATCAAGGGCCCCGAACCGCCCTGGGCCGCGCCGACGGCGCGGTCGGCGATTTGCGACACCTCCTTGCCGGTCAGGGACGGCCCGCGGAAGTAGGCGCTTCCGACGACTTGCCTGGCGATCTGACTGGGGAAGGAGTTCCCCATCTCCTTGGCGTACTCCTTGTCGTCGCTCGGTCCCGTTCCATCGATGATGACGATCATACTCTCTCTCGCTGGCCAGAGGTCGCCGGAGCCTAGCGTCAGCACTCGCCTTACTCAATACACTCCACCACCCTTTGTTGTAATTTTCAGAAAGTCCTTTTTCTTCAACCAGATGATGTCAGAACAGTTACAGCAGAGCTTACGCACGATATTTCGCGATAGCCTTGGAACCATTCCAAGGCTTAGCCGTTTTGAGCCGCCCGCAGACCGTCAATCCTGTCGCGCTCCCGCCTGAAGGCGGCCAAAGCTTGACCATTGAGCGTACGCCCCTGACTCGTCTGGAAACCCATGGGATCGACCTGAACGCCCTGAACGATGACCTCGTAGTGAAGATGCGGGCCCGACGAGAGGCCGGTATTGCCAGAGAAGGCGACCGGCTGCCCCTGACGCACTGCCGCCCCGACCACCACGCCGGGGGCGAAGCGCGAGAGGTGAGCATAGGCGGTCTCGAGATTGGCCTTGTGGCGTATGCGCACGAAGTTGCCGTGGCCGCCATGCGGACCCACGAAATCCACCACGCCATCGCCCGAGGCATAGACGGTGGTCCCCACCGGCACGGCGAAGTCGGTGCCCTTGTGGAGGCGGGTATAGCCCAGCACCGGATGCACCCTCGGCCCGAAGCTGGAGGTGATGCGCGCGCCCTCCACCGGCGTCCGCATCAGCCCGCGCACCACGCTGACGCCGTTGCCGTCGAACCAACTGGGCCGGGCGTCGCCGGGCGGCTGGAAGGCGTAGAGCGCCCGCGACTTGGCGCTGGTCTGCAGCGAGACATAGACGAGACGCTCGCTGCCGACGACCGCGCCATCGCCATCGACCTGCCGCTCGAATGCGGCTTCGAAGATGTCGCCCGGCTTGATTTCGCGCTGGAAGTCGAAGTCGAAGGCGAACGCCGCGGCGAAATCGTCGATCAGCGAGTCACGCACACCGGCCGCGACGGCCGACGAGTAGAAGCTGTTGGCGTCCATCTCGCCCCGCACGACCTTGATCTCCAGAGTCCGGTTGGACGAGAGCGGCTCGGCGTCCACCGCCCGTGAGCCGTCGCCTCGCAACATCACCCCCGATCCGTCCGTCCGCCGCAGTTCGATACTGTCGACGAGGCCCGGCTGGCCCGATCGAAGCCGCAGCGACACCCGAAGCTCGCCAGGCTTGGCGTCCAGCTTCTCGTTGGCCGCCAAGCCCAGGCGGATCGCACGATCCATGCTGACCCCCTCCGCGACGAGCGCGGACGCCAGGTCCTGAACGCGCGCGATGGAGAAGGTGCGGCGCAAGCCCTCTGGCGGCTGTGGGGCGGCGACGACCGGGGGAGGCGCCGAGGGTTTGGCGGGCGCGCGCCACAGGCGCCAGCCGACGCCTCCCGCCAGCGCCAGGACGACCACCGCTCCAGCGCCAAAAAGCATAAGACGGCTCATGGTCAAGCTTGACCGTGACAAGCTTGACCGTTCCCGGATCATTTTCGAATGCGCACCAGTCTTTCTGACCCAGCTTCGCGGATCGAAGGACGGCTCGTCTTCTGAACGGCGATGCATCCGCTTCTCTTTGCTTGCGTTTCCCGAAGCATAGCTGTGCGGGGCGTGCGAACCAGGGTCTATTGCTGGGAATACGGCTTCCGTAGCTCTACCGACTAGTGTTTAAGTGCAACCCCCAGGGGAACGAGGGAAGCGTATGCAGAGCGACAGCCGCGTCGCGTGGCGCGAGGGTCTATTCCTTCGGCAACAGCACTTCCAACAGCAGGACCGCTATCTGGAGGCGCTGATCACGGCCCGGGCGAACAGCCTGCGCCCCTATCCGTGGGGGGTGTCGCAACTGAAGATCAACGCCGACATGGCGGCCCTGGGCAAGTTCGCGGTCGAATCGCTGTCGGGGGTGCTGCCGGACGGCCTGCCCTTTTCGATCCCCGGTGACCTGCCGCCGCCACCGCCGCTCGACATCCCCGCCGACGCCCGGGACGCCATCGTCTACCTCACCCTCCCCGCCCGCCAGGCCGGCGCGGTCGAGTTCAAGGGACGGGACGAGCGCGACACCGCCGCCGTCCGCTATCTGGTCGACGAAGAGGACGTCACCGACGCCTTCTCCGAGGAGCGCGGCCAGGAGCCCATCGAGGTGGCGCGCCCCAACCTCGCCTTCGGCGTGACCCAGGACCAGACCTATGGCCGCGTCCTGCTGGGACTGGCGCGGATTCGCGAAGTGCACAACGGCGCGCTGGTGTTCGACGATCGCTACATTCCGTCCGCCCTCGACATCCAGGCCAGCCGCCGGCTGGCGGGCTTCCTGACCGACATCATCGGTCGAGCGTCCCAGCGCGTGGACGAACTGGCGCTGCGCGCGGTCGAGGCCACCGATGGCGGGGCCGAAACCTTCGCCAGCTTCCTGCTGCTGCAGGCGCTGAATCGCTGGACACCCCAGCTTCGCCATCTGGACGCCCTGCCCGGCGTTCATCCGGAGCGCCTGTACGAAACGTTCTTGGGCATGGCGGGCGAGCTGGCCACCCTGACTCGGCCGGATCGGCGCCCGCCGCCGTTTCCCGCCTATGTCCACGAGAAGCTGCAGCCGACCTTCGAGCCCGTCTTCGAGGCTCTGCAGGCGGCGCTTTCGGCGGTGTTCGACCGCTCGGCGATCCAGCTGCCGCTGCAGATGGCGGGGCTGGGCGCTTACACCTCACGCATCACCGACCACAATCTCTACAAGACCGGCTACTTCTACCTGGCCGTCAACGCCCGCGCGTCTCTGGACGATATCCGCGGTCGCTTCCCGTCCATGGCCAAGATCGGCGCGGTCCAGAAGATGCGCGAGATCGTCGACTCCGCCCTGCCCGGCGTGCCGCTCCGCCATACGCCCACGCCGCCGCCGCAGCTGCGGGTGATCCCGGGCTACGTCTACTTCGAACTCGATCGCTCGGTCCCCGACTGGCGGGACTTCGCCAGCGCCGCGGCGCTGGGCCTGCACGTGGCCGGAGACTGGCCGGATCTTAAGCTCGAGCTCTGGTGCGTGAAGGGAACCGGCCGATGAGCGACAGCGACGACCCGAAGAATCCGAACAAGACGGTATTCCGGCCGTCGCCGCTACAAAATCTCCGCACGCCGGGCGCGCCGCCCTCGCCGTCGCCGTCACCGGCTTTCACCCCTGCCTATTCCGGCGACTTTTCCTCGCCCCCCGCCCCACCGCCGCGGCGCCGCACCGCCAGCGACGACGACATCCCTCTGCCGCCGCCGGCTGGACGAGCCCGCAACCCGATGATGATGGCGGCCGCGCCGCTGTTGTCGCTGATCATCGGCGTCCGATCGGGACGCGTAAGACTCGACCTGCCCGAACTGCACCAGAAGGCCTCGACCGAGGTGGCGGCCTTCGACAAGGCCCTGCATGCGGCGAACTATGACGCCGAGACCCGGCAACGCGCCCTCTACGCGGTTTGCGCCACGGTCGACGACGTCGCCCAGAACCTGCCGGGCCAGACCGCCGACGGCGCCGAATGGGCGCGCCGAAGCATGGTCGTCCAGGTGTTCACCGAGAATATCGGCGGCGATCGCTTCTGGCGCCTGCTGGAGGACATGCTGGCGCGCCCCGCCCAGTTCGCCGACCTGATCGAGCTCTACCACGCCTGCCTCGCCGCCGGATTCGAGGGGCGCTATCGCGTCTCGCCCGACGGCAAGCGCCAGCTCCATGAGATCATGGCCAGCTGCTACGCGGCGCTGGATCATGTCCGCGCGCTTTCACAAACCGAACTGACGCCGCGCTGGCGCGGACACCCGACGCCCGCGACCAGGGTCGGCTTTTGGGCGATCCTGGCCCTGGCCGGCGCGATCGCGCTCGGCGTCCTGCTGGTGGCGTTCATCCTGTTCCGCGTGATGCTGATGCAGACCGGGCAGCCGTCGTTGGCGGCCCTGAAGGCCATCAATCCCGAGCAGCCGCTGCGCATGTCCCGCCTCGCCGCACCGCCGCCGGCGCAGACCAGCACCCAGCTGCAACGCATCCAGGGCTTCCTCGCGCCGGAGATCGCCCAGCACCTGGTCACGGTCGAGCAAGACAGTCAGTCCATCCGCGTGCGCACCACGATCGGCACGCTGTTCAAGTCGGGCTCGGACAAGCTCGAACCCAACGCCGACAAGCTGTTCGCTCGGATCGGCGCTGCTGTCGAAGCCGAGCGCGGCGCGGTGCGGGTCGAAGGCCATGCCGACACCGATCGGCTGACCAGCATCACCTTCCCCGACAACTTCGCGCTGTCGAAGGCTCGCGCCGACGCCGCCGCCGGGGTCGTTCGCGACCAGCTGACCGACAAGGCGCGCGTCAGCACCGAGGGCTTCGGCGACAGCCAGCCGATCGCCCCTAACGCCACGGCGGCCGGCAAAGCCCTGAACCGCCGCGTCGAAATCGTCATTCCGCGTGGTGAACAGGCGCCATGAAGCGTTTCTTCCTGAACTGGTGGCTGCTGACCGGGCTGGCCGCGATCCTGATTGCCGTCCTGCTGGCCCTGGTGCTGCCGCTGGTGGCGCCGTTCCTTCGGCCGTGGTGGGTGCGGCTGCTGCTGCTCCTGACGGTCGCCATCGTCTGGGGCGTCTTCGCGACGTTGCGCGTTCTTCGCGCCCGCAGGGCGTCGGCGGCGATCGCCGAACAGCTGGCCGCGCCGTCGCCTGGCGACGCCGAGGCCGAGGCGCTTTCGGGCCGGATGCGCTCGGCCCT
The DNA here is from genome assembly GCF_056401555.1 of Caulobacter sp. P4_E5. Taxonomy (NCBI): domain Bacteria; kingdom Pseudomonadati; phylum Pseudomonadota; class Alphaproteobacteria; order Caulobacterales; family Caulobacteraceae; genus Caulobacter; species Caulobacter sp. P4_E5. Next base: position 8,724 of record NZ_JBFUJD010000041.1, on the reverse strand, counting down.
GGCCAAGCTGAAGACCGTGGCCGGCGAGCGGCGCGACTATCTCTACGCCCGCCCCTGGTACGTGATCATCGGTCCGCCGGGCGCGGGCAAGACCACCGCCTTGCTGAAGTCGGGCGTGCGCCTTCCGTTCGCTGACGCGGCGCTGAAGGGCGTGGGCGGCACTCGGAATCTCGACTTCTGGTTCGCCGACGAGGCGGTGCTGGTCGACACCGCCGGCCGCTACACCACCCAAACCTCTGACGCGTCTGTCGACCAGAAGGGCTGGGAGAGCTTCCTGGGCCTGCTGCGCCGTACGCGACCGTTGCAGCCGATCAACGGCGTGCTGGTCGCCATCGGCCTCGACGAGATCCTGAACACCGACCGCGCGGGACTGGACGACCACGCCACCGCCGTACGCCGGCGGCTGGCCGAGCTGCGGCGGGTGCTCGAGGTCTCGGCGCCGGTCTATGTGCTGTTCACCAAGGCCGACCTGCTGGCCGGGTTTGGTGAGTTCTTCGAGGATCTCGACGTCGAAGGCCGCCGCGCGGTGCTCGGCGCCAGCCTGGCGCTGGACCAGCCCTACGACCTGGAAGGGCTGCTGGGCGAGTTCGACGCCGTGGTGCAGGCGCTGTCCGACCGGGTCGCCAAGCGATTGCAGGAAGAGACCGATCCGCATCGGCGCAGCCTGATCCTCGGCTTCCCGGCCCAGGTCGCCTCGCTACGCGCGCGCCTTGCCCGCTTCCTCGACGGAGCCTTGATCGCCGACCAGGACACGCCGGCCAAGCTGCGCGGCTTCTATTTCACCAGCGGGGTGCAGGAAGGCGCACCCCTGGACCGCATCCTCGGTGACGTCGCGGCTGTGTACGACGCGCCGGTCCAGTCGCGTCCCGGCCAGAGCGGACGGGCGTATTTCCTCAACCGCCTCCTGAAGGAGGTGATCTTCGCCGAAGCGGGGCTGGTGCAGGCCTCGCCCCAGGCGCGGGCGCGGCGGCGAACCGCCCTGATCGCCGGCGTCAGCGCCGTCGCCGTCGTGTCGGTCGCGGTTCTCGCCCTCTGGTCCGTCAGCTATGCGCGCAACCGCGCCCTGCAGGACAGGCTGCTGACCGGCGCGCAGAACATCAGCGCCGAGGTGCGTGAGACCGGCGTCGACCTGGTCGAGGTGCGCGATGGCGACCCCGACCTTGAGCAGGCCTTGTCCCTGATCCGGGCGTTGCGCGAACTGCCGCGCGGTTACGGCGACCAGGCCAAGGGCGGCGCGCCGCTGATGATGCGCTGGGGCCTGTTCCAAGGCGGTCACGCCAAGGCCGCCAAGCAGGCCTATCTCGACTCTCTGCAACGCATCCTGCTGCCGCGCCTGCTGCTGCGGCTCGAGCGCTACATGCAGGAACACGCCCAGGAGCCGCTCAAGCTCTACGAACCGTTGAAGGTCTACCTGATGTTGGGGGGCCTGGGTCCGCTTGACGCCAAGGCGGTCAAGGCCTGGGTGAGCGACGATTGGGAAGAGACCGTGCTGCCGGGCGCCGACCGGGCCGAGGTGCGCGCGGAATTGTCCCGACACCTGGACGCCATGCTGGCCGACCCTCAGCTCGGCCGGGTCTGGCCAGGGCGGGAAGCGCCGCTGGACGGCGCTCTGATCGACTCGACGCGCGCGGCGGTCCAGACTCTGTCCCTGGCCGACCGAGCCTATGCCATTCTCCGCCAGAAGGCCGCGGCGAGCGACCAGGCCGATTGGCGCGCCGACACGGTGCTGGCCAGCGGCGACCGTCAGGCCTTTCTGAACGGCGAGGCCGTGCTGCAGTCGACCGTGCCCTATTTCTTCACCCGCGCGGGCTTCGAGCGGGCCTATCAAACCGGCCTGCAGACCGTCGCTTCAGACCTGGAAAAGGATCTCTGGGTGATGGGCGACGACGCCAACAAGACGGCGATCCGCAGCCAGATCGCCCAAGTCAGGCCGGGCGTGGCGGCGCTCTACGCCAAGGAGTACATCGCCGCCTGGGACGGCGTAGTCCAGAACCTCAAGCCCGCCGACTACTTCTCCAATCCGAGCGCCCTGGGCGCCTTCACGCGCACCCCCTCCCCTTTGAAGGTGCTGCTGCTGGAAGTGCGCAAGAACACGAGCTTCGGCAAGCCGCCGCCGATCCGCGCGCCCAGCAAGCTCAAGGCGGCGGCGAAGATCGTCGGGGCCACCGTGCTGGATGCCGGCGGTGTCGACGCCGGCAAGACCATCTCCAACTACTTCAAGCCGCTCGCTGACTATGTCGGCGACGGCAAGGGCGCCGCGCCGATCGACGAGTTCCTGGCCGCGGTCAAGCAGGCCGCCTCAGCCAACATGGCCGCGGGCGTCGCTGGCGGCGGACTGGGCGGCGTCTCCGCCCAGGGCCAGCTGGCCTCGGCCCTCGGACAGGTCGCCACCGCCGGCGTCGTCGCCCCGCCGCAACTGCAGGGCTTCGTCGCCGAAGCCACCCGCACCGGCAAGGGCGCGGCCGTGTCGTCGGCCCAGAACGCCATCGCCCAGGAGTACGCCGCCAACCTGGCGGGCGCCTGCCGGAGCGTCAGCGAGAACCGTTATCCGTTCTACGGCGCGGCGCGGAACGACGGCACGGCGGGCGAGATGCTGCAGGTCTTTGGCCTCAACGGCCAGTTCGACAGCCTGGTCCGCGATCGCCTCCAGCCGCTACTGGTCACCTCGGGACCGATCTGGCGCTGGCGCGCCGAGGACCCGATCGCGGCCACCTTCGATCCGACCAGCGCCGAGCAGTTCCAGAAAGCCGCCCAGGTTCGCGACCTACTGACCTCCGGCCTGCCGATCAAGGTCGAGGCCGCTGGCTTTGGCGGCGCGGTCACCGCCGCGGAGTTCTCGGCCGGCGGAACCACCTATCGGTTCGAACCGAGCACCGTCGGCGCCAAGCCGGTGATGTGGTCGATCTCGAGCCTGCCGGAGGCTCATCTCATTCTCTATTCGGGGACCAAGGAGCTACGGCGCTTCGAAGCCCAGGGCCCTTGGGCGCTGTTCCACTTGATGGACGCGGCGCAGAAGGAGAACGCGGGTCCGACCGTGGTCAAGGCGACCTTCGGCCAAGGCTCCCAGTACTTCTCGTTGAAGGTCAATCTGCCGTCCGACAAGAACCCGTTCGGGCGCGGCGGTCTGTGGTCATTCCGATGCCCGGCGAAGCTGTGACCGCCCCGCGCGCCTTCGCGTTCGGCAAGCTGCCGACCCATGGCGACTTCGTCGCGCGAGGCTTGACGCCGGATGCGCGCGAGGCCTGGGACGCCTGGTCGAGCGCAGGCCTGGAAGCCGCCCGCGAAGCGCTTGGCGTCGCGTTCGAAGCCCACCACGACGCCGCCCCGCCTGTACGCTTCACCTTCGGTCCCGGGGCGTTCGGATCGGGATGGAGCACCGGTGCGCTGACCGCCTCGATCGATACCGCGGGTCGGCGCTTCGTTCTGATTCTGGGCGTCCACACCGACGAAGCACCGTCGGAAAGCGAGCGGATCGCCGAGGCGGCGGAGCAAGAGATCTACCGCGCGTTCGAAACCGCCGCTGACGTCGACGCGATGGTGGCCAACGCGCAAAATGTCTTTCACACTATGGAATCAGAGCCCGAGCCGGACGCGCACGGACGCTTCTGGCGGCCGGACTCGCCCTTCGACATCTCCGCCGGCCAACCGCCCGCCGATCTGATTGCTCGGGCCTTGACGATAGAGGGAGCCGTCCATGGATGACGGGAGTTTGCGGATCCGCGACGCCATTCTGACCCATCCCGGCAAGGTGCGGAGCGACAACGAGGACCATGTGCTCGCGCGCCCCGAAGAAGGGCTGTGGGCGGTCGCCGACGGCATGGGCGGGCACGCCAACGGCAAGTGGTCGTCGAGAACGATCGTCAACGCCCTGGAAGCGGCCACGCTGCCCGCCGATTTCGACGCCGCGTCGAGCGCGGCGGCAGCGGCGGTGCACAAGGCCAACGAGCGGATCTGGCTGAAGGCCGGCGGCCAGCCCATGGGCTCGACCGTCGTGGTCCTGCTGCTGCGCGAGCGACGCTTCGCGGTGTTCTGGGCGGGCGACAGTCGTTGCTACCTCCTGCGCGCGGGCAAGCTTTACCAGCTCACGGTCGATCACTCGCAGGTGCAGGAGATGGTCGCGTCGGGGCGGCTCACCGCCGAGGAGGCCGAAAACCATCCCATGGCCCACGTGCTGTCGCGCGCCGTCGGGGTCGGGCCTCAGCTGGAGCTGGACGCGGTGTCGGACGAAGCCAAGGTCGGCGATGTCTTCCTGGTCTGTAGCGACGGTCTGACCCGGGTGATCCCGGACGATGAATTGGCGACGATCCTGGCCAAGGGCAATCCTGGCGCCTCGGCCGACAGCCTGGTCGCCACATGCCTGGAGCGCGGCGCGCCCGACAATGTCAGCGTCGCCGTGGTGGCGTGCGACGAGACGACATTGCTGGCGTTGGCCTGACCCGGAGCCTGATCGACGTCGAGATGTTCTTGGCGATCAGGCCCGAGGGGGTCTGGCTTTCATCTCGGCGGCGGTGCGCTCGTAAGCCTCGCGGAATTCCTTGGCGAAGACTTCCATGAAGGCTTCGTCCGAACCGCGCGTGACGCCTTCGAACTCGCGCTCGTAGGCCTGCCAGAGCGCCGCGGCGCGAGCGCCGGGCACGATCTTGGCCAGCAAGCCCTTGTTCTCCGCCCGCGCGCGGATCGCCGAGGGCGAGAACCGATCCAAGGTCGACGCCAAAGCGCCCTGCATCGCCATCAAGGTCGCCATCTGGTGGGCCTGGAGATCGCGAAAAGCGTCCTCGACGGCGCGGTCCGAGGGCATGAAGCCGCGGTCCGGGCGATTGAGCATCTGCGCCAGGGCGCGTTCGGCCGATCGCGTGAACTTCAACGGATTGTTGCCGTCGAACTCCAGGGCCGTGCCCTGAGCGCCCAGTTGCGCCTTGGCCCTGGCCCGGGCCTCCAGCATCACCACGAGGCCGCCCATCAGGCGTCGCAGAAGCCCGCCAGCGGTCGCCAGCACTTGCTGCGGAGAATCCCCGAGATCCTCCGGCCGCAGGCCCGAGCCTCCGAGGAAGGCATTCCATTCGGCGCTGGCCGTGGAGGGGCGCGGTTCGGGCGCGCGCGCTCGCGGCGGCGGAGCGGGCGGCGCCGTTCCGGTCGTCGGGGCGGGCGGCGGAGCGCTCCAGGCGGCCGCCGCGCTCGATGGCGCGAAAGTTGGCGGCGTAGCGGCTGGAGCCGGCGCGAATCCCCGGTCCCAGTCGACCTCGTTGGTCTGCGCCAGCCGCCCCCAAACGTCGTCGGCCGACGGCGCGGCGGGCGCCCGCGGCTCGCTGGACCAGGCCGAAGGCGGCGGCGCCTCGGGCGATGCGGGCGTCCAGGCCGAGGTGGGCTCCGGCTGGGATCGCACGCGCGGCGCGGCCCAGGCGCCCGCGGCGGCGCCCTGCCCGGTGATCGCCGCCTTCGGCGCGGGCTGATCCCAACGGCCGGGCTCGCCGGCCGTTTCGCGCGCGCCGTGACTGTCCCAACCCCTCCAGGCGACCGGCTCGGGGACCGGATCATTGGCCGGGGCCTGATCCAGATGCGCCTCGATCTCGTAGTGCCCAATCAGGATGACGTCGCCGTCGTCGATGCGGTGCGGCGCGGACAGCCGCGCGGTCGAGTGATTGACGAAGGTGCCGTTGGTGCTGCGATCGACCAGCACATATGCGCCATCGTGGTACTCGATCTCGCAATGGGCCGAGGAAATGTAGCTGCGCGGGTCGGGCAGACACCAGTCCATGTGCGGCGAACGGCCGATGCGCGCACCGTGCCGATCGAGGGCCAGCCGCGCGGCCTCGCCGTTGTCGAGCCGTTCCAGAGACCTGATGGTAAGCACGAGGGTCATGAACGTCCGTCTTCGTTGCCGACGGCCAGAGCCTCGCCGAGAGCGAGCGCCGCGCGCAAGCCCTCATGACGTCGACCGCTACGCGTGGCCGCGGTCAGCACCGCGCCGGCGGCGAACTTGCCAGCCGTGTCCTTCGGCGCCAGCAGCGGCTCCAAGTCGGCCGGCGCGATTGATCCACCCGAGAAGAACACCGCCAGGGCGCACATCCGCTGGGGACTGGTTCCGCTGGCCTTCGCGGCGGCGTCGAAGGCCGCCCGCCGCCGGTTGTCGCTGGGGTCGGTCAGCCACCGCAAAGCCGCGTCCAGCGCTTCCGCATCCTGCGCCGCGAGATTGGCGGGGGCGAGGTCGCGGACGGTCTGGACGGCCCAGGCGACCACCTCGTAGCGCGGCAAGGCCTGGCCCAGGAACATCGCCGCGTCGTCGTCCCGGCCCTGTTCCAGCAACCGGTCGAAGAAGCTTTCAGGCGGCTGCGTGTCGTGCTCGGACGCGGGCCATCCCAGGATCGCGGTGATTTGGCCCGCCTCGGTCCAACGAACCTGTTTCCAGCGCTTCATTACAGGTCCTAGTTGATCTTAACGACGCTGCCCGTGATCGTGGTCCCGCCCGAGCCGTCGACCTCCGTCATGGTTCCCAAGACCCTCTGCAGCGTCGTGGCCTGGCTGACGATGGTCAGCGAATTCAAGGTTATCGTCGAAGGATCCATGACGATCGAACTGGACCCGACCTTCAACGTGATGCTCGTGGCAGCTTCGATGGTCACCATGCCCTTGTCCACCTTCACCGAATAGTCGCCCGATCGGATCGTGGTCGAATCGTTCTGCTCGACCGTCGTCGTGCGGTTGCCCTGGCTGACCTCGTGGGTCTGATTGCCGGTCTCGACGGTCGTGGTCTCGTGGCGCTTGATCGCCGTCACCCGGTCGCGACCGACTCGCGTGGCGCGATCACGCTGCACCGACAGGCTGTCGTCCAGCAGCACCTCACGCACCATGGCGCGCTGGGCGTGGACGTAGATCTCCTCGGCCCCGCCCTTGTCCTCCAGGCGGATCTCGTTGAATCCCACGCTGTTGGGCGCCGGCGTCTTCTCGGCGCCCGAATAGTCGCCCAGGCGGCCGACCGTTTGGGTCTTCCAGAGCGACCGCGTCTTCTGCGTGGGCAGGTCGTAGGCGTGCTTGCGCTGGCCGTTGTAGACACGCCCGGTGATGATCGGCCGGTCTGGATCACCGTTCAGGAAATCGACGATCACTTCCTGGCCGACGCGCGGATGGTCGACATTGCCGAAGCCCTCGCCGGCGGCATGGTGCGAGACCCGCATCCAGCATGAGGTCTTGCCCGGCTGGTCCGGCGAGCGATCCCAGTGGAACCGCACCTTCACGCGTCCCCATTCGTCGACATAGATCACCTCGCCCGGTGGTCCGGTCACCGTAGCGGTCTCGACCCCGGTGGAGACTGGCTTGGTCGCGTTCAGCGCCGGTCGAAACAGGGTGTCGCCCGGAATGGCCACGACGTTCACCCGTCGCGCCTGACGGTCGTCGCCGCTGCGATGGCTCTCGGCCTCGATCACGTGGTTAAGGCCGGTGATCAGATATTCCTGGTTGAAGCGGTCGACCCCGGCCTCGGTCAACGTGAACAGGCCGCCGCAGGCCAGGCCCAGCACGTCACCGCCGCCGGTGTAGAGCCGGCGCGGGGCTCGACTGGCGGCGAGCCGCGCTTGCCCCCTCGCCTCGCCTTCGGACTGCTCGGTGAAGTCACCGAGATACTCGTAGACCTCCAGCGCATCGCCAGGATGCTGCCCCGCGCCCTTGGCGACCGCCTCGACCGGGTTCTGGGGCTTGGTGAAATCGAAGCTGCGCAGGGTGACGGTGGCCTGGCTGACCGAGCTGACCCGCTCGTTCCAGTCCGACAGGGTGTCGGGCGTGGTCGCCTCGTCGCCCGACACGGGCAGGAAGCGGATGGATTCGTAGCCCGGCGCGGGCTGGTGCGCCGACTTGCCGTCGCAGAGCACCAGCTTGTGGGCGGCCTCTTCGTGGCGGAAATAGTAGTAGACCCCCTCGTCCTCGAAAAGGCGCGAGAGGAAATTGAAGTCGCTCTCCTTGTACTGGACGCAGTATTCCCGCGGCTTGTACGCGCCCGTCAGTTTGTCGAACTCGACGTCCTTCATCCCCGCGTCCGCGAAGACCTGTTTGGCGATGTCGATGACGCTTTTGTCCTGGAAGATCCGGTAGTTCAGGTTCTGATCCAGCAGCGCGAACCAGGGCTTCACCGTCAGGCGATAGTGAGCGCCGCTGATGTCCACCTTGGTCAGGACCGCATCCGCCAACAACCCATGGAAGTAGCGGACGTGGTCCATCTCGTCGCCCACATCGAACGATACGGGCTTGCCGATGTGCGGCAGGAAATCGATCTCGTCGACGGAAAACCCTTCTGCGACAATAACAAAGGGTTCGCTTAGACGTTCTATCGCTTCGAAACGCTCAAGGTTAAGCTTAGCCGTACCGAGAGCGACAGATATGGCCGCCTGCCGATCCATTAATCGCTCCTGTTACTAAGCTCTACCATACGACGGTCCGACGATTGCAACTAGGTGTAGCCGTTAAATTTCAAATCTCAACCAGATGCACTTGCCAAATCCGTTTGTTCGGCCACACTCCGCGCCGTCCTTCGACCCCAAGCCTCGCAGCCCGAGGTTGCAGTCGGACCTCTGTAAAAAGCTGAGACGGCTTCACACATGGCGCTTGATCTTGGTCGACTGCTGGCGCCGGTATCCGACGAGGATCCGACCGGCCCCGACCTGGCCTACGACCCGGCGCGATACGAGATCGAGCAAGCGTTCGAGACCGAGGTCTCGATCGACGCCTCGGGTGTCG
>NZ_JBFUJD010000040.1:0-44277 GCF_056401555.1 Caulobacter sp. P4_E5 | reverse complement strand
GTATATATACTAAAAATTGCGGGCCTCGGACCCGATTTCCCATTTTCCTATCATTATTACGGTCCGTACAGTGAGGAGCTGGCCTCATCTGTTCGGGATGCTGTGCTTGATGATATTGTCCGTGAGGAAGAGGATGTCGCAAAATGGGGCGGGCGATATTCAATTTACTCTACAGATGAGCGTGGCGATTTAAATCCGCAATTTGAAGAGGTTGTTAGAACTGCATGTTCAACCGATCCAGTTACCTTGGAGCTTGCCGCGACTGCGGCTTTCCTAAAGCTGTCGGGTATTGAAAATTGGTGGGAAGAAACACAGCGTAGAAAGCCCCAGAAGGCGACGGAAGAGAGAGTGGCTTCCGCTAAGGCGCTTTGGAGCAAATTACGACTTGTAGAAACGCCAGARGCTCTGCCCGCGCTTTAACCTACCGCCCCACCCACCGCTCCGCCGCCACATCACTATCGTCCGGCCGCGTGTTGAACGCGATCCGCGCCCCCGGCGCCCCGCGGTGCACGGCGTTCAGCACCACCTCGAACAGCCCCAGGCTCGGCGGCGGGTTCCTGATGCCGGCCCCGATCACCACCACGTCGTAGGGCGCGCCGGACAGCTGGGCCTCGACCTCGGCTTCGGCGACGACGGGGTCGGGCTGGACCTGGAGCATGTCGACGTGGTGGCCCTTGGTCTCCAAGGCGGCCTCGGCGCGGGCCAGGCCGGCCAGGACCTTCTCGGCGGTCATGCCCGGCGGCAGGGCCGGGCTGGTGTAGTCGACGGTGTTGACGTCCTGGCCCAGGATCAGGATGCGCGTCTGGCGGCTCATGGCTTTGCTCCCGTGAAGGGCCGAGCTTGAGCGCGGCCGGCGGCGGCCGCAAGCCGCCTTACCGGCTCATCAGCGACCGCAGCGCCGCCTGCTCCGCCGGCTTCAGCCCCCGCTCGAAGTGGCGCAGGCACGCGTCGTCGACGCTGGCGAAGCGGGGGATGGCGCGGGCGCGCAGGCTCTGATCGACCGGGGCCAGGCGGAGCAGCAGCGGGCCGAGGTCGCGGGTGTCGCGGAGCAACTGAGCTTCGCGGCCGCTGGGGAAGGCGACGTCGTAGTTGAGGCTGTGCTCACCTTCGCGGGCGTCGTCACGCTTGGCGTTGACGCAGCCGATCCCGACCGCGGTGGCCGCGCCCCAGGACCAGTGCTCGCGCGGCTTGCCGTCGTGCAGCCAGGCCGCGCCGAACGGGGTGGCGACGCTGAGCTCGGGCTTGGTGACCAGGGCCTCCAGGGCCAGGCCGCTGGCGACCAGGGCCGCCGCCAGACCGACCATCCCCCAGCGCCCGCGCCGCGACAGGGCGAGCCGCTGGCTGCGGACGCCGAACGCGCCCGGGATCAGCAGCAGCGGCGGGAGGGCGACCAGGAGCAGCGTCCACAGCTCGCCGGCCGCCGGCTCACGCCACCAGACCAGCACGTCCGGGATGGTGCGCAGGATGGCCTGGTCGCGGCGGGCCAGCAGGTCCTGGATCAGGGTGTGGCCCAGGACTCCGACCAGGGTGAGGCCGAACGCCAGCAGCATGCCGACCAGCTTGGTGGTCAGGCTCTGCTCGGGCGTCGCCTCGGGGCCTTGGGTCATGCGGGGGTCCAGCGAGGGAGGGGCTAGCGTTTGGCTAACGCGGGGCGCGGGAAGAGGGAAGGGGGAGGACGCCCCCTCCGGCCCTCCGGGCCACCTCCCCCGCTTCGCAGGGGGAGGAGGAAGCCCCTCCTCACCCGTGAAACGGGGGAGGTGGCGCGGCGCGAATACGCGCCGTGACGGAGGGGGCGTCTTTTGGCCCGTCTAGCGCCGCTTCTTGCGGAACTCTTCCGCCTTTTCCTGGCGGATCTCGGCGCGCAGGCGCTTGGGGGCGGACTTGTCGACCGTGTCGCCGGTGGCGGCCAGGACCTCGTTGGCGAACTCCAGGTCCATCAGCTTCATGCGCTTGATCTCGTCGCGCAGGCGGGCGGCGGTCTCGAACTCGAGGTTGGCGGCGGCCTCGCGCATCTTGGCCTCCAGGTCCTTGAGCGCGGCCTTGAAGTTGTCGCCATTGAACGGGCGGTCGTCGGTCTCGGACAGGCCCATCGGCACCAGCACGCGGTCGCCGCGCTCGTAGGGGCTGTTGAGGATGTCCTTGATGTCGCGCTTGACGCTCTCGGGCGTGATGCCGTGTTCGAGGTTGTAGGCGTGCTGCTTCTCGCGGCGGCGGGCGGTCTCGGCCATGGCCCGCTCCATGCTGCCGGTGATCCGGTCGGCATAGAGGATGACCTTGCCGTCGATGTTCCGCGCCGCCCGGCCGATGGTCTGGATTAGCGAGGTCTCCGAGCGCAGGAAGCCYTCCTTGTCGGCGTCSAGGATGGCCACGAAGCCGCACTCGGGGATGTCCAGGCCCTCGCGCAGCAGGTTGATGCCGACCAGCACGTCGATATTGCCCAGCCGCAGCTCGCGGATGATCTCGATGCGCTCCAGGGTGTCGACGTCCGAGTGCATGTAGCGGACGCGGATGCCCTGTTCGGTCAGATATTCGGTCAGGTCCTCGGCCATCTTCTTGGTCAGGACGGTGACCAGGGTGCGGTAGCCCTTCTTGATGGTCTGGCGGATCTCGTCGACCACGTCGTCGACCTGGGAGGCGTTGTCCTTGCTGACCGGGCGCACCTCGACCGGCGGGTCGATCAGGCCGGTGGGGCGGATGACCTGCTCGGCGAACACGCCGCCGGCCCGCTCGATCTCCCAGCCGGCCGGGGTGGCGCTGACGTGCACCGTCTGCGGCCGCATGGCGTCCCACTCCTCGAACTTGAGGGGGCGGTTATCCAGGGCCGAAGGCAGGCGGAAGCCATACTCGGCCAGGGTCCATTTGCGGTTGCGGTCGCCCTTGTACATGGCCCCGATCTGCGGAACCGTCTGGTGGCTCTCGTCGGTGAACAGCAGGGCGTTGTCGGGGATGTATTCGAAGAAGGTCGGCGGCGGCTCGCCCGGCCGGCGGCCCGACAGGTAGCGGCTGTAGTTCTCGATGCCGGCGCACGAGCCGGTGGTCTCGATCATCTCCAGGTCGAAGGTGGTGCGCTGCTCCAGGCGCTGGGCCTCCAGCAGCTTGCCGTTCTCGATCATCCAGGCCAGCCGCTCCTTCAGCTCGGCGCGGATGGCGATGATCGCCTGGCGCAGGGTCGGGCGCGGGGTGACGTGGTGGCTGTTGGCGTAGACCTTGATGGTCTCCAGCTCGGACGTCTTCTTGCCGGTCAGGGTGTCGAACTCGGAGATCGCCTCGACCTCGTCGCCGAACATGGTCACGCGCCAGGCGCGGTCCTCGTAGTGGGCGGGGAAGATCTCGATGGTGTCGCCCCGGCGGCGGAAGGTGCCGCGCTCGAAGGCCATCTCGTTGCGCTTGTACTGCTGGGCCACCAGGTCGGCGATCAGCTGCTTCTCGTCGACCTTGTCCCCGACCGTCAGGGTGAAGGTCATGGCGGTATAGGTCTCGACCGAGCCGATGCCGTAGATGCAGCTGACCGAGGCCACGACGATGACGTCGTCGCGCTCCAGGATCGCCCGGGTGGCCGAGTGGCGCATCCGGTCGATCTGCTCGTTGATGGAGCTGTCCTTCTCGATATAGGTGTCGGTGCGCGGGACGTAGGCTTCCGGCTGGTAGTAGTCGTAGTAGCTGACGAAGTACTCGACCGCGTTCTCCGGGAAGAACGACTTCATCTCGCTGTAGAGCTGGGCGGCCAGGGTCTTGTTCGGGGCCAGGATCAGGGCCGGGCGCTGGGTCTCGGCGATGACCTGGGCCATGGTGAAGGTCTTGCCCGAGCCGGTGACGCCCAGCAGCACCTGGTCCTGGTCGCCGTTCTCCAGGCCCCCGACCAGTTCCCGGATCGCCGTCGGCTGGTCGCCGGCGGGCTGGTACTCGGAGACCAGCTTGAACTTCTTGCCGCCCTCGGACTTCGGCGGCCGCGACGGCCGGTGCGGGGTCCAGAGCGTGGCCATGACGCCGGCCGCGACGTCGCCGACGGCGCCGCCGAGGGTATCCCCATGGTTGTCCATGACGAAGGGCGTGGAGACGTCCGAGACGCCCCCAAGGGGGCTGGTATCCGGGGTGCGAGGCATGGCCCCAAGTTAGGTGCGCGCGCGGCTCTCGGCTAGGGGGCCTGCTGACGGCGAGTGGCAGCAGTGTGGCGGGAGGGGGCGGCTTCGGAAGGCTCGCGCGGGATCCCAGGCCTCCGACCGGCCGCCCGAGTCCACGGCTCAAGTGCCTAGGATAATCATAGGCACTTGATGCTATGAAAATCATAGGTATTGTCGAGGGGCGCGGAACGGCTCCGCGACACGGAGGTCACAATGCCCGGACACGCCACTCTGAACGTCGCCGCGATCGCGGAACGCTATGCCGATGCCTGGAAGGCCCGCGACCCGGACGCCATCCTCGCGCTGCACGCGGACGACTCGACCTTCCAGGCCCACGGCCGCACCGGCGAGGTGCGCGGGCGCGCGGCCTTGCACGCCGAGTTCTCGGAGGTCTTCCAGCGCTATCCCGATTTCGGCGTGGAGACCCATCGCCTCCTGCTCGGCGACCGTCACTGGACCCTCGACTGGACGCTCACGTTCCAGCGGACCGGCGAGGCGCGTCGTGGCTTCCGCGCCCTCGACGTCGTCGAAATCGACGCCAACGGACAGGTGACGCGCAAGGACACCTTCTTTGACTACGCGCAGGTCAAGGCGGCCCTGGGGCTCACGGCATGAGCGCCGTTTCGCCGCCCGCGCTGCTGTTCGATCAGCCGCGCCTCGACGCTCTTCCGGTCGCTTATCTCTGCGACATGGCGGTGGATCTGGAAGCGCCTCTTCCCATCCCGACGTCGCGCGGCACGCTCGTGCCCATGGTCGGCAAAGGCGGACGCCTCGAGGGCCCGCGACTAAGCGGGCGGCTGTTGCCGGGCAGCGTCGACTGGGTGTTGATCGGCGACGATGGCCTGGGGCGACTGGACATCCGCGCGACGATCGTCACCGACGATGGCGCGCTGATCTATTTTGAATCCAGGGGGGTGTCGAAGCTGCCGCCTGACGGCCGTCAGCGTCTGGCGGCCGGCGAGCGCCTGTCGTTCGCCGAGACCTATATCCGCACGACCCCCAAGCTGGAGACAGCGGACGCGCGGTATTCGTGGCTGAACGAGGCCGTTCTGGTCGGCTACAACGAACTATCCGCGGGCCACGTCGATTTCCGCATCTATCACGTTCTCTGATCCGCTCCGCGCCGCGTCAGGGCGTGGCGCGGCCCGTTCGGTCTGAGCTCTCGTCGACTTGCCGCCACCAACGCCTATGATTATCATACGAGATATGGAGGCATCCGCCCGATGACGTCAGAGCCGGCGGAGTTCGACCGCACACTCTGTCCGGTGGCGCGCGCCCAGATGATCGTGGGCGACCGCTGCACGGTGATCATCCTGCGCGAGCTGTTCATGGGCAACCATCGCTTCGAGCAGATCCAGGCCCAAGCCGACGTTACGCCCCAGATGCTGGCGGCCCGGCTCAAGAAGCTGCAGGCCGACGGTTTGGTGGAGCGTCGCGCCTACAGCACACGGCCCGTACGGTACGAGTACGTCCTCACGCCGATGGGGCTGGCGTTCCACCCGGTTCTGCTGGCGTTGCGGGCCTGGGGCGAAACCTGGTTCAAGGATGAGGATGAAGCGGTGGCGATCCGCTACCGACATCATCCGTGCGGCGAAGATCCTGGCCTAGGCCCCACCTGCCAGAGCTGCGGGCAGGTGATGCGTCGCGAGGACCTCACCGCCGCCTTCGACGAAGCCTACGCCGCGGAACGCGACAAGCGATGGGCGAGCTTCAAGGCGGGGTGATCCTGCGGTCCCTTCCGGTCATGTAAGGCGACGGTTCGTCCTGCTCAGTCCTTCACCTGGTTCGCGCAACTCTGGCCGTGGCCCCAGAACGTCCCCTTGCTGCGCTCCAGGACGTTCTGGTCGCGGCGGGACAGGGCGCCGAGGAAGTCGAGGCCGGTCTCGACCTCCAGCTGGCTGATCGGCACGATGAAGTGGTCCGACGGCGTCTTCGTATAGGCCTTGTTGTCGAGGCGGAAGCCGACGGCGCGGCCGGCGCGGACGTCGTACAGCACCTTGAAATAGGCCGCCGGCGACAGGATCTTGAACGGGCCGGGGCCGATCCAGGTGGCGCTTGAGCCGTAGATCGGGCCGGTCATGACGATGATGTCGTCGTGGCCGCCGCACAGCACCGCCGCCCGGATGTCCTCCTCCAGGAACCGCCATTGGGCGCGGTTGAAGCCGGCGCCGACCTGGGGCGACATGTTCGACATGAAGAAGCTGTCGTCGGTCTGGGGCTGGCTGAACTTGAAGTCCGCCGCCGGGGCCTGGTGGCCGCGGTCGCGTGGATTGGCGGGGTCGGTATAGTCCTTCTTGGCCGGGCTGCCGGGGACCAGCGGGTCGGGACGGAAGTTGTCCTTGCGACTGGCCTTGCCGGTCAGGGCGGCCGGGGTCAGGCGCTCGATCACCCAGTCGGGATTGCGGGTCTGGCCATTGAACGACAGGGCGTAGCCGTCATGGCAGGCCAGCGTCTGCTTCAGGGCGATGTCGTCGCCGCGATGGCGTGGCAGGCCGACGACCGAGAAGCGCGCCAGGCACGCGGACGACGGGGGGGCGGGCGGCGCAGCGGCCGTCTCGCGCGGCGTCGCCGCGAAGATGGCGGCCAGGGCGGCCGCGCCCAGGAGCGAGCGGATCATGGCGGAGCCTCCAGCGGGCTGGCTACTTGCTGTTCGAGATGCCCTTGGAAATCACGAAGCTGCCGCCGCTGATGCCGATCAGGCCCAGCACGGTCGGCGGCACCTCGACGAAGGCCCCGGCCTCGATCGATAGCAGCAGGAACAGTCCCGCCACGACGAAGGTGAACAGCAGGAACTGGAAGCGCGACAGGCTGGCCTTGGACGGGATGCCCTCGGCGGCCTGCTGGACGGCGGCGGCTAGGGCCGCGCCCACGGGCGGATTGGGACCGGCGGTGAGGCCGGCGGCCAGGGCCTTGACCGTCTCGGAGCCCAGCGGCTCGGCGATCAGGCCGTCCAGGGCGCCGGGCTTGGAGATCAGCCGCCAGACCACCACGGCCGCGAAGCCGAGGATGATCACGATGATGGCGATGCCGACGATATAGGCCAGGAGGGCCCAGGGCGTGGTGGGCATGGTGTCGTCCTTCCTCTGAAGCTCAGGATTTCGGCTTGCGGCCGGA
Source organism: Caulobacter sp. P4_E5 (assembly GCF_056401555.1). Taxonomy (NCBI): domain Bacteria; kingdom Pseudomonadati; phylum Pseudomonadota; class Alphaproteobacteria; order Caulobacterales; family Caulobacteraceae; genus Caulobacter; species Caulobacter sp. P4_E5. Next base: position 37,042 of record NZ_JBFUJD010000040.1, on the reverse strand, counting down.
CTTGGGTCGGCGCGGCTTGGTTTCGGCGCTGTCGTGGGAACCGGCGGTCCGGCGCGGATGGCGTTCGTAGAGCTTGCCGCCCATGTGCACGCCCAGGCTGGCGGCGACGATGGACAGGGTCTCGGGCTTGATGTCGGGCAGGCGCGCGGCGCCTTCAGCAACAGCCTGCAGGCCCGCGGTGAGGTAGTAGCCGGCGAAGCCGATCGTCACGCCCAGCGCCTGCAGTCGGGCCGGCGAGACGCCGCCGCCGCGCGGCTCGGCGACCAGGTCGCGCAGCTTGCCGCTGACCAGGCCGCGATAGGTCACGAACGCCAGCAGCACGGCCAGCCAGATCAGYAGGCCGTACTCTCCCCACTGCGAGACCTGTTTCAGAGGCAAGGCCATTCTGAACCCCGGCGCTGGCGAAGGCGCGCGCGATGTCGACGCGACGCCATGAGACGATTGCGGACGCGGACTCTTACGACTGGAAAGGCTACCGGTGCGCGGCGGCGGACGGGCCGTTGTTGGCCATCGTCATCTGGAAGCGACGCCCCCGCGCCTCACGAAGGTCGCGCGAATACTCCGACCTGTCAACGCAGAGCTGTATGACGGACGTCTGTTTTGAGTAGGCTTTAGCGCTCCTCCCCCGCGATGCGGGGGAGGTGGCCCGGAGGGCCGGAGGGGGCAAGCTCGGCTAAGGCCGCATTAGCCCCCTCAGTCGCTCCGCGACAGCTCCCCCGCATCGCGGGGGAGCAGACTCCTGGATCTACGCCCTCTTCTTCGCCCGCGCGGGCTTGGCGGCGTTCAGGGCCACGGCCTCGCGGATCAGGGCCTTGAAGGCGGCCTCGTCGATGGGCTCGCCCGGCCGGAAGTCGATGGCCCGGCGGACATTGCCGTCCAGGCTGGAGTTGAACAGGCCCTTGGGATCGGCAACCGCCGCCCCCTTGGCGAAGGTGGTCTTGACGTAGGCCTTGTAGACCTCGCCGGTGCAGATCAGGCCGTCGTGCGACCACACCGGCTTGCCCCACTTCCATTCCTCGACCACGTCGGGATCGGCTTCGTGGATCAGGGCGCGCAGGCGGGCGAGGGTCTGGCCGCGCCAGTCGCCCAGCGCCGCGATGGCGTCGTCGATCAGGTCCGAGACCGGGACGCCCTCGGGCGCGGGCTGCATCTTGCTCATGTCGTCTTCCCCTTAGGCGTTGACGCGACGGCCACCGCGCCACTTCCGGGCGTAGGGCAGCACGAACATGTACAGCCCCGTGACCAGCAGCAGGATCAGCGGGATCAGCGCGAAAAGGCCAACCCAGAAGGGCGGCTGGCCCTGGGTCATGACAGCGATGTAGCCGAGCACGCCCAGGGTGAAGGCGATCGACAGCCAGCGGTGGATCTGGCGGATGGTGTTGCTCATGGCGGTCTCCTTTCGAGGCCGGAATAAGGGTCAGTCGGCCTTGGCCAGCAGCTGGTCCAGGTTGTCCAGGAAGGTCTTCCAGCCGGCGTGGGCGCCGCCGAAGGCCTGCTTCTGGTCGGGGCGGAAGCCGGCCTGCTCCATGCGCAGATGCGTGCCCGAGGCGGTCGGCGTCAGGGTGAAGGTCACCACGCTGGTCAGGTCGTAGGCGGGATCCTCGTGCTTGAAGTTCCAGGTGTAGGACAGGGTCTTGTGCGGCTCGATGGCCAGGACCTCGCAGTCCAGCACGCCGCCCCATTCGCCGCGCAGATTGAAGCGGTGGCCGACCTGGGGCTTGAAGTCGTTCTTCATCAGCCATTCTTCCATCAGGTGGGGCTGGGTCAGGGCGCGCCAGAGCTTCTCGGGCGCGTGGGCGATCTCGCGTTCGACGACGACGGAACGGGTGGCGGTCGCGGTGTCGGTCATTGGTCCATCCTCTTGAGCAAGTCCTCGAGCGCGTCGAACCGGCCTTCCCAGAAGCCGGCCATCTGGCTCGTCCAATCGATCAGCGGGGCCAGGGCGCCCAGCTGGGCGCTGTAGTGGGTCTGGCGGCCTTCGTGGCGATCGCGCACCAGCCCGGCCTGTTTCAGGACGCCCAGATGCTTCGATACCGCCGGCTGCGAGACCCCGGCCTGGGCCGTCAGGGCCCCGACCGTCTGCTCGCCCTGGCGGCACAGGCGCTCGAACAGGGCCCGACGGGTGGGATCCGCCAGAGTCCGGAACAGCACGTCGTGGGCGTTTTCCATGTGAAATCCATAACCCCGTGGCTATGGGTTGTTTCATAACTCTGGGGTTATGGGTGAGTCAAGCGGGGTTTTAGCGCCGCAGCGCCTCGCCCAGCTCGTTCATGGCCTTGGCGATCTCGCGGGGCGTCAACTCCTCGTATCCCGAGGTCATGCCCATCCAGAGCACCGGGCCGTCGGGCGACTGGGCCAGCATCGTCACGGTCGGCCGGCCTTTCCAGATGATCAGACGGGCGCTCAGCCGCACCGCGTCGGACGGCGGATGAGCGGCCTCGCCACGAAACACCCGCGCGCCGCGGATCTTGCGGGCGTTGGCCACCAGGACCTCGCTGGCGGCGCTGGCCTGGGGCTGGAAGCGCGGCTCGCCGGTGGCGTTCTCGACCTCGGTGACGAACAGCGGCGTGACGGGCGGGTGAAAGGTCCGCAGGGCCGACCACGCCGCCAGGCCGACGATCAGCAGGACCAGCAGTAGCCCGATCGCCCGGGGCAGGCGCGGCCGCTCAGCCGGGATCGCGATCGCTTCAGCCTCGACGGCCTCGGGCAGCAGCCGGTAGCCGCGCTTGGCGTGGGTGACGATGCAGCGCGGGTCGCGGGCGTCGTCGCCCAGCGCCTGGCGCAGGTCGCGGATCACCACCGGCACGCTGTTGGCGCTGATCGCGCGGCCGCCCCAGACCTCGCGGACGATCTCGTCCTGCGAGACGATCTCGCCGCGCCGGCGGCACAGCAGCTCCAGCGTCCGCGCGGCCCGGTGCTCCAGCCCCCGGCGCGTCTCGCCGCGCCGCAGCTCGTTGGCGTCCGGCGAGAACAGCCAGTCGCCGATCTGGTAGGCGCCGATCCGGTAGGCACGTGTGTCGGTGTCCAAGTCGCGGTCTCCGCCCTTCAAGGACTCAGGTCTCGGGGACTTAGAAGGTAGCGGTCCCGTCCGCCATGCGGGCAAGATCGGCTTTAGAACAAATTGAGGTTTTCCTTAGTCGATTTCCACCGGAGCTTGAGCCTCCTGATCCCGTTCGGCGAGCGTTTCGCCGCATCGGGAGTGGACATTGATGAGCGTCGCGTCGCTGCTGCGAAAAACCAACGATCTTGATCTGGGCAAGGGGATCCTGGGGATCTCGACGATCTGTTTCGGGATCGCCTGCTTCCTGCAGGGAGACTTCACGAGCTTCTGGCAGCCGGCGCCGGCGTGGCTTCCGTTCCGGCCGGTGCTGGCCTTCGCCTCGTCCAGCCTGCTGGTGCTGTCGGGCGCGGGCCTGTTCTTCACGCGGACCCTGCGGATCGCGGCGATCGTCCAGACCGTGCTGTTCAGCGTCTATGCCGCCATGTGGCTGTCGAGCCTGATCGCCGCGCCCGACAAGCTGGGCGGCTATCTGGGCCTGGCCGAGCAGCTGGGTATCGCCGTGGCGGCCGCCACGCTCTGGGCGCGGTCCTCGCCGGCCATGGCGGCGCGCGGCGCGCTGGGACCGGACGTGGCGCGGATCGCCTATGGCTGCTGCTCGATCGTGTTCGGCTTCGCCCACGTGGTCGGCATGAGGGGCACGATGAAGCTGATCCCCGATTGGATGCCCGGCGACGCCATGTTCTGGGCGCTCTCGACGGGCGTCGGGCACCTGGCCGTCGGCGTGGCCCTGATCTCCCACCGCCTGGCCATTCCGGCCACCCGGATCGGCGGCCTGATGTACCTCTGTTTCGCGCTCCTCGCCTGGATGCCGGGGGCGATCACCCATCCGCAGCAATGGCTGCGCTGGGCGGGCGCGGCCATCTCGCTGGTGCTGATGGGCGCGCTCTGGCTGATCGGCGACTATCTGTGGAGCGAGCCGGAGGGCGAGGGTCCGGTCGTCTAGACCAGATGTGATTGAACCGCCCTTAGCTCGTCATCCCGGCCGCAGCGAAGCGGAGAGCCGGGACCCAGGGGCAACCGCACTGGGCTTGGCCCCTGGGTCCCGGACAGCCTCTGCGAGGCTTCCGGGATGACACGGGTTTAGAGCGTTTGAGGTCCTTGGACCCTCAATGCGCCGCGCGGCCGGCCAGGGCGTGGTCGATCACGGCGCGGACCTTCGGCGACAGCTGGCGGGTGGCCGGATAGAGGGCGTAGAGCTCGCGGTCCTCGACCTTCCAGTCGCCGAAGGTCAGCTCGACCAAGTCCGGGAAGCGGCTGGCCAGGCCGCGCGGCAGATAGGCGACGCCCAGGCCTTGGCTGGCGGCCAGGGCGCCCATCGACAGGTCGTCGACCGAGGCCCCGATGGTGCGTGGAGCGGCCGCATAGGTTTCGCCGCTCGCATGCACGAACCGCCAGTTCAGGATCGGCGGGGTGACGACGACGGGCAGGCGGGCCAGGCGCCGGGGATGGTCCAGGCTGGCCGCCTCGGGGCGCCGCTCCAGGAAGCTCCGGCTGGCGCAGATCAGATAGGGCGAGGTCCACAGCTTGCGCGCCACATGGCGGCCCTCGGGCAGCGGGGCCAGCTGGAAGGCGACGTCGATCCCTTCCTCGATCAGGTCCGGCGCGCCATTGGTCAGACGCAGGTCCAGCACCAGGTCCGGATGCTGGGCGGCGAATTCCAGCAGGTGTGGGGCGAAGGTCTCGTTGCAGACATGATAGGGCGCGGTGACGGTCAGCTTGCCCGACAGTCGCTTGTCGCAGACGTCCAGGCCACGCGCGGCCGCTTCCAGCTCGTCCATGGCCGCCGCCGCCCGGTCGACGAAGGCGCGGCCGTCCTCGGTCAGGGCCACGGCACGGGTGGTGCGGCGCAGGAGCTGGGTCTTGTAGCGCGCCTCCAGGGCCGCGACCCGGCGGCTGACCGAGCTGGTCGGCAGGCCCAGGGCCTTGGCGGCGGCGACGAAGCTGCCCTCGCGCGCCACCTTCAGGAAGATCGCCACGTCGTCATAGCCCAGCATGGCCTCGGATCCCGGTTCAAAGCTCCGATCGCAGATCGGCGCCGGGACGCGGCCGCGCAAGGCCGGCGATTGTCCCGGATACGGAAAACAGAGCTCCCGGTGGCACGATTGTCCCGTTGGGCGGTGGTCCGCATCTGAGGCTCCAGCTCGCGGCATTCGCGGGCGACAAAGGAGTTCAGGCCATGAAGGCGCTCGTTCAGGACCGCATCGGTTCGCCTCTCGACGTCGTGGAGCTGCGGGAGGTCCCCCAGCCCGAACCGGGTCCGGGCGAGGCCCTGGTGCGGATGGTCGCCGCCGGGATCCATCCGGGCGACTTCTTCTTCACGCAAGCCCAGTACCCCGAGGCCAAGCGGCCCAGCCTGCCGGGGCAGATCGTCGGCAATCACGGAGTGGGGCGGGTGGTCTCGAACGGCGGTCGCGCCGATCTCGAACCGGGCCAGCTGGTGGCGTTCAGCGCCACGCGGCTATGGGCCGAATATGTGACGGTCGATCCGGCCTATCTGGTCCCGCTGCCCGACGCCTATCCGGTCGAGCGCGCCGCCCAGCTGATGCCGGCGATCACCGCCCGCGACCTCTTGGACGCCAGCGAGGTCCAGGCCGGCCAGTGGCTGGCGGTGACGGCGGGTCACTCGCTGGTCTCCACCCTGCTGATCCAGATGGCCCGGCGGCGCGGCGTGCGGGTCGTGGCGATCGTCCGCAAGACGGTCGAGGGTCGTGACCTGACAGCTCTGGGCGCGGAAGCGGTGGTCGAGCTGTCCGTGCTGGAAGTCCCTCTGGCCGAAGCGGTGCGCGAGGCGATCGGCGGCGCCAATCTTTCCGGCGTGGTCGACGCGATCGGCGGGGCGGTGCTGACCCAGTTGCTGGAGGCCCTGGGCTTCCTGGGCCGCGCCGTGATCGTCGGGGCCTACGACCTCGCGTCGTTCCAGACCAACGCCCTGAAGGTGCTGATGGAGGGCCAGGTGATCCGCGCCTACATCTACCGCTACTTCTTCGACGCCCCGCCGGCGGCGGACGCGGCCTGGCTGAGAAGCGTGCTGGACGAACTGGCCGATCCGGCCACCGAGGTGCTGATCGCGGGGCGGCGGCGGATCGAGGACTTCCGCGCGGCGCTGGAGGAGACGGCGCGAGCGCCGGAGAGGGGCAAGCAGGTGCTCAGCTTCGAATAACCTAACGTCGTGTCATCCCGGGCGAAGCGCAGCGAAGACCCGGGACCCAGGGGCGGCGCGCACGGCGCTCCTTCACCCCCTGGGTCCCGGACAGCCTCTGCGAGGCTTCCGGGATGACACGGGTTGGATGGCTACAGCATCTCCAGCGTCAGCGGATCCGCCCGCCCGCCAAAATACTTGTCCAGCGCGCGCTGAAACGCCGGCTCCTCCGGATCCGCCGCCTGGAACAGCGTCAGGCTGGAGTGCAGCTTCAGGTCGTCGGGCGAGCCGAACACCGCGTGGGCGTCGCGGCCGGGCAGGGCGTTGATCGCCTCGACGGCCTCGATCAGGCGCGGCCCCAGCACCGGATGGGCCAGGTAGGCGCGGGCCTCGGCCAGATCGGAGATGGCGTAGAACCGGGCCGTGGGGCTGCGGCCCAGCCCCGCGATCTGCGGAAACACGAACCACATCCAGTGGCCGGTCTTCTGGCCCCGCCGCAGCTCGGCCAGCACGCCGTCGTAAACGCTGGCCTGGGCCTCGACGAAGCGGCTCAGGGGATCTGGGGCGCGGGGAGCGGCCTGACCCATCTCAATAGTTCCCCAGGCTCAGAATGTTGCCGTCTGGATCCTTGAACCACACGACCCGCATCTCGCCCGCCACGTGGACGTCGCCGTCGTGGGTCATGCCGGGCAGGTCGTAGCGCTCGAACACGACGCCCTTGGCCTTCAGCGCCGCGACCGTCTCGTCGAAGGCCTCGCCCAACGCCCAGGTCAAGACCGTGGCCTTGTTGGTCCCGGCGAATTCCGACTCATAGACCAGCACCACCGACTGGCCCGCCCTGAAGGCTTGCACCGACGGCTCGTCGCCCGGCAGCGGCGCAAGGCCCAGGATCTCGGCGTAGAACGGCCGCGCGACCTTCAGGGCCTTCACCGCCACGGTGGCCTGGGCGTCTTTGTTTCCCAGCATCGAAACCTCCGTCTCGTTCGCGAAAAGAAGCCGCGAAGCCGAACGGCGTTCCGCCTGTTGACTCCCGATCTTACTGTGTGACATACAGTGTACGTCACACACCATGTGATGCACACTATGTGGCGCACACCCAATGCCAACCGATACGGACATCTTTGAATCGCTCCGCCAGGAGCTGCGGCGGGGGACCCTGATCCTCGCCGTCCTCGCCCAACTGCGGGAGGAGCGCTACGGCTACAGCCTGCGCCAGGCCCTGAGCGGCGTGGGCGTGGAGATCGACGAAGGCGCCCTCTACCCGATGCTGCGCCGGCTGGAGGCCCAAGGCCTGTTGGCCAGCGAATGGCGCGAGGAAGACAAGCGCAAGAAGCGTTTCTATCAGCTGTCGGAAGAGGGCCGGGCCGTGTTGGCCCGCCTCGCCGGCGAATGGCGCGCGATCAACGCCGCCCTCGAGCCGCTGCTGTAAGCGCGGCCCCCTCACTTCCAAGGAACCAAGACCATGAGCGATCTGATCGATCGTTATCTGGGCGCCGTCGCCGCCCTGCTGCCCAAGGCCCAGCGCCAGGACATCATCGCCGAGCTGCGCGACCTGATCATGAACCGCGTCGAGGAGAAGGAAGCCCAGCTGGGCCGGCCCCTCGACAAGCGCGAGATGGAGGCCCTGCTGCGCGAGATCGGCCATCCGATCGCCGTCGCCGGCCGCTACGGGCCGGGGCGCGCCCTGATCGGCCCCGAGCTCTATCCGTTCTGGCTGTTCGGGGTGAAGGTGATGCTGGTCATCGCCGCCGCCGCCGCGATCATCCCGGCCGGCGTGCTGCTGGTCTCGGGGCAGGGGAGCACCCATACGATCAACGGCGTGATCTCCGACTTCATCCCGACCGCGCTCAGCCTGGTCGGCTGCGCCACCCTGATCGCCGCCGCGATCGAGCGCGGCTGGATCAAGACGGGCGACTTCGGCCAGTGGAAGGTCAGCGACCTGCCGCATATCCCCAAGACCCGGCCGCTGTTCTCCAAGACCCGCTTCGAGGGGCTGTTCGAACTGGTCGCCGTCGCCTTCTTCATCGCCTGGTGGACGGGCATGATGCCCTTCCCGATGGGCGGCATCGCCTACGACGGCGACCAGGTCGGCGTGGTGCTGAGCCCGGCCCTGAAGGCGCTCTATTGGCCGGTCCTGGGCCTGGCCGTCGTGCAGGCGATCTCGTCCCTGTTCGTCGTGCTCAAGCCGGCCTGGGTGCGGCCCCGGGCGGGAACCGAGCTGATCGGCGCCGTGGGCGGCCTGGCCGTGGTGGCGGTCCTGTGGCCGGCCCAGCCGATCCTGACCTTCGCGCTGCCCAACGGAGGCGACGTGGCCAGGCTGCAGGAGGTCGTCGACCTGACCTTCAAGGTGATCATGGCCGTGTCCGCCGGCATCTGCCTGACGAAGCTGTTCGTCGACGGCTGGCGGCTGGTGCGGGGGCGGTAATTCCCAAAAGCCTGCCTGCTATCAAGGGAGCCCCCTCGCGGGCTCCCTTTTTCCTGCCTTCCTAGGTCTTGAACTTACCGCAACCGACAGAGTTTCCTCTACCGCGCCTTCTTCATCCTCAAGGTGCTTGCTGATCGTGAACGAACCTTAAGTATCGCGCCAAAGCCGCTCGCGCCTAGACTGATCAAATGACCACACGGCGTGATTTCTCCCTTCTGCTAGCCGGCAGCCTGGCGGCTCCGGCGGCTCCGGCGGCGCTGGCGGCGGCCCCGGTCCCCGCACTCCGCGGCGCGGAGGCTCGTCGATTGCAGAAGTACGCCGAGACGACCCACCCGCGCGGTTGGGAAGCCGCCGCGGATCCGGCGTGGCGGTCGGGTTGGGACAGGCTCGCGGCCGAAGCGGATGGCCTGACGACGGAGGCCTGGGTCATGGGCCTCATGGCTCGGTTGGCTTGGTTCCGCGACGGCCACACGACCATCTACCCGTTTATGGTCAAGCTCCCGGGCTTCGACCTTGACCTGCCGATCACAGCCAGCCCCTTCTTCGACGGCCTCTACGTCACCGCCGCCAAGGCGGAGGGCGCGGCGTTGCTGGGTGGCCGGATCGTGCGGGTCGACGGGGTCGCCGTCGAGCAGGTCCTGCGCGCCTTCGCAGCCGTATGGCCTGCCAACAACGCCGCCGGGGCCTATCACCACGCGGGCCTCGCCCTGAAGCCTGCGATCCTGCGAGGGGCGCGACTGGCCGGGCCGGCAGCCGCGTCGGCGCCGGTCACCGTCGAAGCGGAGGTCGAGGGGGCAGTCGTCAAGGTCGCGCTGACGCCGCGTCCGGATGGCGGCAACGCGCTGGTCGCACTGTCACGCAAGCTCTGGCCGGTCGAGACCTGGCGGCCGGGCGCCCAGGCCAACTTCGTCCATGCGGACGGCAAGGTGCTGGTCATCGCCTTCGATCGCCTGAGCGACAAGCGCGCCTCGATCTTGGCTTTCGTGCGCGACGCTTTCGCGGCGATGGAAACCCCCGAGATCGAACGTGTCGTGCTGGACCTGCGCCGTAACGACGGCGGCAACAACCTCATGGGCGAGGGCCTGAGGTGGCGCCTCGAGCGGTCCCGGTTCAACCGGCCCGGCGGCCTTTACGTGCTCACCAGCGGCAAGACCTTTTCCGCGGCCCAGAACCTGACCTCGCGGATTGAGCGGGAGACCTGGGCGGTCTTCGTGGGCGAACCCAGCGGCGGCGCGCCTAACCACTACGGCGATGCCGCGCCGTTCCAGGCCGACGGGTTTCCGGCGTATGTCTCGACCCTCCCCTGGTTCGACTCCGATCCCTTGGACAAGCGCATCTGGACCATGCCCGACGTCCTGGTCCCGCGCAGATTCGCGGACTGGGCGGCCGGCCGGGATGCGGCGATGGAGGCCGCATTCGCCCATGTCGACAACCGTACGCTTGATGACCTGAGCGAAGCGCGCACCCTGTATTCCGGCCGCCCCAGCCAGAAGACTGAGTGGAAGCCATTCTGGATATGAACCTCAGGCCCTTGTGGTTCGCCGAAAGGTCGTTCTCGATTTCATCGAAATCCTTCTGGAGAAGGATGCGCGCCGCCGTCGTGGGCGCTCGCCCAGTGACGCCGAGTGAACGGAAGCATGGGTCCTAGGCACGAGGCCGGGGAAGGCAGGATTTAATTGTGAGGCTGGTCAGGGACGGATCTCGCCCCGGGGTTTTGGACGCGTCCCGCCACCGCCCGCCGGACCCCTCCCAACCCTCATGGTTAAGGGCTGGCGTTAAGGTTTATGTCGTCGTCGAGTAACGATGCGGACTCTTTCAGCTTCCGCCAGGAACGGTTGAGCAAAGGCCTGGCAAGGCTTTCGCGAGGGCAAAAAAACGACGATCGCTGTTGTCGAGCTTTTCGCGCGGATTCAAGGCGTTAACAATTTAACTGTGCGGCCGTTGAGCGCAGAGGCCATGTTGCAGCGCAGCAAGTGCTTGCGAGTCGGTCACGGATACGTCATAAGCCGGGACAAGCGGGATCTTGGCCACGTCGTGATACGGCCGATCCTCCGCTTCGAAGGGCTCCCCGCCAGTGCTTTTACCGGGGATTTCGAGGCGTATTTTGTCGGGGGGCGGTACGCCCTCGCCGCGCAGGACACGAGTTTTGTATATCAAGTCGCAGACGCGCGCGGATGCGCGCGGGCTGGTCGGCGCCGTATTGGTCGGATCCATCACGGGTCTGGCCCTGGGCGGCGTTTACCTTTTGGGTGGCCTGGCGCAATCGGCCTCCACCCATGCCCGCGTCGCTCGCTTGGCCGACGGCGCCTCGGGGAGTTTCTCCGACGCCGCCATGGTCAGCGCGGCTACGCGTATGGACCCCGGCGCCCTCGCCGTGGCCAAGCGTCATGACCCCTATCTGTTCGCCGCCTTGGACCAGCGCGACCGCCAGTCGCAAATGCTGGCCGCCCGCCTCGAAGGCGCCGGCGCGGCGAACCTGCTTCCCGGACAGAGCGGCCGCAGCGGTCCGCTGATGCTCCGGGCCAGCTTCGGTTCTGGATTCAACGTCGGCGGAGCCGGCCCGTTCCAAGGTGGCCCGTTCCAACTGGGCAATGCGCTGGAGAGCTCGCGCGAGCTCGAATGCCTGGCCGACGCGGTCTATTACGAAGCCCGCGGCGAGACCCCCAGCGGCCAGGCGGCCGTGGCCCAGGTGGTTCTGAACCGCGTGCGCCACCCGGCCTTTCCGAAGTCGATCTGCGGCGTCGTTTTCCAAGGCGCCTATCACCGCACCGGCTGCCAGTTCAGCTTCGCCTGCGACGGCTCGATGCGCCGCGCCCGCGACCTCGGCGCCTGGGCCCGGGCCCGCAAGGTCGCCTCGCGCACCCTGGCCGGCACGATGTCCAGCGAGGTCGGCTCGGCCACGCACTTCCACACGATCAACGTCTCGCCCGGCTGGGGTCCGCGCCTGCTGCGCGTCGCCCAGGTCGGCATGCACATCTTCTATCGCTTCGGCCGTCATGGCGGGGCTTCGAGCTTCACGCCGTCGCACCTGCCGACCGTCGATGACATCGCCCCGTCCGAGATCGCCAGCCTGACCGCCGACGGCAAGCCGCCGGTGGTCTACGCCGCCAGCGCGCTCGGCCGCCTCGAGCCCGCGTCCCAAATGGGCATGACCTCGCCCGGCATGGGCGGTCCGGTCGGCCCGGTGACGGAACCGGCCTCGGCTCCGATCGCCACGGCCGCCAAGACGCCTTCGCAAGCGACCGACAAGCCGGCCGCCGCCAAGGCGATCCCGGTGTCGTCCGACCGCCAGCCGCTGGAAGGTCTCAAGACGACAGTAGGGGCCGGGAGCGGAGCTGCTTCCTGACGACGCCCGGCATGTGACTGGCGGCGAAGCGCATTTGTTTCGCCCGCTTGCCCACGAAATAGTGCAGCGCCTTGCCGTGCGCCGCCTCCCAGACCACCTGGGCGGCGTCCTCGACCGGATAGACCTCGAGCCCGGCCGTGCGCAGGGCGTCGGCCATGTGCTCGTTCGTGCCTGAGGCGCCGGCGTTCAGGATCGGCGTCTCGATGAACCACGGCATCACGCAGGCGACGCTGACCCCGTGCCGGGCGTATTCGACGTCCAGCGCCTCGGAGAGGCCGCGCACCGCGAACTTGGTGGCCGAATAGACCGCCAGCTTCGGCGAACCGTACAGCCCCGCGCACGAGGCGATGTTGACCAGCCGCCCGCCGGCGCTTTTCAGCAGCGGCAGCCCGGCGCGCGCGCCGTTGATCACGCCCTTGATGTTGATGTCGATCTGGATGTCGCAGTCGGCGTCCGACAGGTCCTCCAGCACCCCGAACCGAGCGACGCCGGCGTTGTTCAGCAGCAGGTCCGCCTTGCCGCCGGTGTGCTGGCCAAAGTCGCCCAGCGCGTTGGCCCAGGCCTCGCGGTCGCGGACGTCCAGCGCGTGGACCGAGCCGTTGGCGGCCCCGATCGCCGCGTGCGCGGCCTTCAGGCCTGCCTTGTCGATGTCGGAGAGGCCGACGAACCAGCCCGCGCCGGCGAACCGCTTGGCGCAGGCCAGGCCGATGCCGCTGGCGGCGCCGGTGATGAAGATGGATTTGCGACCTTCGGCGGCCATGACGTCCCCTCCCATATCATTGTTATCAATGATCAGAGGCCCGGGAGCGGGAGGGGTCAAGGTCCTTAGATCCTCCCTCGCGCCGCGGGGGAGGTGGCCCGAAGGGCCGGAGTGGGCAAGCTGGACGCATGCCGCATTGGCCCCCTCAGTCGCTTCGCGACAGCTCCCCCGCATCGCGGGGGAGCATCTTCACTCGCGACCTTAGTCCGTCTGGTCGTCGATTTCGGCGGTCGGGCCGTTCTTGATGATCGACTCGATGGCGTTCTTGGCCGAGGCCTTCGACGAATAGCCCTCCGTCGAGAAGATGGTCTCGCCGTTGTAGGCGAAGTTGACGCGGAACTCGCCCGCCTTGTCTTTCTTGATCACGAACTTATGGGCCATCGGAACTCTCCTTGAAACATGAAGGTGATCGGCCCCACCCGATGGAGAGAAGCGTCGCCTTCCCGACAGCGTCCTGTCAACCGCGGCCTTGTCACGTGAGGGCGTGCGCGCCGATGATCGGCCCTCCCGCCGCCGCGAGTCCCCCAAGAATCCCATGACCCAGGAACATCTCGACCAGCTCTCCCGCGACCTGCTCGGGCGGCCCTATGACGCGCTGACCGACGTGCAGAAGCGGGTCATCGACCGGATCCTGACCCAGGAACCGTCCGAGGAGCCGGACGCAGAAGAAGAGAACACCTTTTGGACCCGCCTGGCCGACCGGGTGGCGGCGGTCGGCGGCTCGTGGGCCTTCATCGGCGGTTTCGGCCTGGCTCTGGTGCTGTGGATGGGGACCAACCTGGCGCTAAGGCCCTTCAATCTGGCCTTCGACCCCTATCCCTTCATCTTCCTGAACCTGCTGCTCTCGACCCTTGCGGCGATCCAGGCCCCCGTGATCATGATGAGCCAGAACCGCCAGGCCAAGAAAGATCGGCTGACCGCCGAGCACGACTACGCGGTCAACCTGCGCGCCGAGCTGGAGATCATGCGGGTGATCGACAAGCTGGACGCCCTGCGCAGCGACGAGCTGATGGTCCTGTGCCGCGAGCACGCCACCCGGCTGTCGGACCTGCAGGACGAGGTGGCGCGGCTGCGGGCGCAGCGGGGCTAAAGCTTCAGCCCCAGCCTCGGTCCCGCCCAGACCATCGCCGCGTACAGGGCCATGGTCAGGACGCAGCCGGCGACCAGGGCGGCCCAGAACGGCGCGCCGCGCTTCAGCATCGCCGGGATCAGCAGGAACATCGGCAGCGAGGGTAGCACGAACCAGAAGGTGCCGCTGGCGTGGGCGGCCATGCGGGCCGGGTCGTGGGTGTCGCGCCACAGCCAGATCATGCCCAGCACCGAGACCAGCGGCAGCGACGCCACCAGCCCGCCCAGGCCCGGATAGCGCTTGGAAATCTCCGACACGGCGGCGACGATGACGCCCGAGACGGCGGCCTTGACGACGAGATAGAGCATGCGGCCAGCCTGGACCGATCCGGCGTCCGGGCCAAGCCGGGCGGCGACGTTCGGCGCGCATTGAGCTGGCGCCGCCGCGTGCCTAGATAAGGGACCGGCCAGGCGGGATGCCGGGCGGGAGGGCTTCCCATGCGGATCGCGGTGCTGACGTTCGACGGCTTCAACGAACTGGATTCGTTCGTGGCGGCGGCGATCCTCAATCGCCTGAAAGGCCGAGGCTGGAAAGCCTACATCACCGCGCCGACCGAAACGGTGACCTCGATGAACGGTGTGACCGTCCAGCGCCAGCAACCGCTGGAATTCGCCGCCGAGGCGGACGCGGTGATCATCGGCAGCGGGATCAGGACACGGGAGGTGGCGGCCGACGCCGATTTGCTGGCCCGCATCCGGCTCGATCCGGCGCGCCAGCTGATCGCCGCCCAGTGCTCGGGCACGCTGGTGCTGGCCAAGCTGGGCCTGGTCGGCGACCTGCCGGCCTGCACGGACGTGACCACCAAGCCCTGGGTGATCGAGGCCGGGGTCCAGGTGCTGGACACGCCGTTCGTCGCCCACGGCAATGTGGCGACGGCCGGCGGTTGCCTGGCCTCGCAATATCTGGCCGCGTGGATCATCGCCCGCGGCGCGGGCCTGGCCGAGGCCGAGGCGGCGATCGACTATGTCGCGCCAGTCGGCGAGAAGGCCGCCTATGTAACCCGGGCGATGGCGGTGATCTCGCCCTTCCTGCCGGCCGAGGCTATCCAGGCGGCTTGAGCCTAGGAACAGGCGCGGGCGAGGCGGGTTAAGCCGGGACCCCACGCAGGAGCGTTCCGATGCCGACGATCAACGCCACGCCCGAGAAGTCCCTCGAGCAGCAAGCCGAAGAGGCCGCGACCAAGGCCAACCCCGACCTGAACGACCAGGGCGACATCGCCGCCGACGACGCCGGCGGCACGGCCGTCGGCCATCGGGTCGAGGAAGCCCTGGAGAAGACGCCGCGGGCGCCGGACTAGGTCGAGGCGCGAAAATACATCGTGTCATCCCGGCCGTAGCGCAGCGGAGAGCCGGGACCCAGGGCCGCCGCGTTGCGCTTGGCTCTGGGTCCCGGACAGCGCTGCGCGCTTCCGGGATGACACGGTTTTAGGGCGTTCAGTCCTACCGCCAGGTCCAGTAGCAGACCCGCTCGCGGTGATGGTGCCGCCACTCGCGGTGGCAGACCTTCACCTTGTGGGCGCGGTGGTGGCGACCGCGGTCGTACCGGACCCGGTCGTAGCCTCCGCGGTCATAGCGATCGTAGCGATCATGGCGGTCGTAACGGTCAGAGCGATCGTATCGCTCGTACCGGTCGTGGGCGCCGGCGACGGTGGGAACGCTGGCGACCATGGCGGCCGCCGCCAGGGCCGAAACTCCCAGCAGTTTCATGACGGACATGATGTCCTCCAAGGATCGATGTCCCTCGATCACGACCACGATCCGAGCGGATTGTTGCCGAACTATGTCCGAATTGTAGCTTCAGCCGGCCTTGGCGGCCCGCCGCAGGGCCTGGGGCGGCTGGCCGAACGCGCGGATGAAGGCGCGGCGCATCCGCTCGGCGTCGCCGAAGCCGGTTTCCAGGGCCACGTCCTCGACCTGCAGCGGCGCGCTGTCCAGCAGGGCGCGGGCGGCCTCGACGCGTAGCCGCTCGACCGCCTTGGCCGGGGTGACGCCGGTCTCCTGGGCGAACAGGCGGGCGAAGTTGCGCGGGCTCATGGCGGCGCGGTCGGCCAGTTGCTCGACGCTCAGCGCCTCGCCCAGGTTCTGCCGCGCCCAGGACAGCAGGGCGTCGAAGCGGCCGGGGCGCAGGTCGATCAGGGCCGAGAACTGCGACTGGCCGCCGGGCCGCTGGTGGTAGACCACCAGCTGCTGGGCCGTGCGGCGGGCCACGGCCTCGCCCTCGTCGGCGCCGATCAGGGCCAGGGCCAGGTCGATGCCGGCGGTGATCCCGGCCGAGCTCCACACCGCGCCGTCCTGGATCCAGATGCGGTCGGGCTCCAGGCGGATGCCCGGATAGCGGCGCTGGAAGTCCTGGGTCCGGCTCCAGTGGGTGGTGGCGCGCTTGCCGTCCAGCAGGCCCGCCTCGGCCAGGATGTAGGTCCCCGAACAGACCGAGGCCACGCGGCGGGCGTCGCGGCCGGCGGCGCGGACGAAGGCCAGGGTCTCGGCGCAGGTGGCCGGGACCTTCACCCCGTCGCCGCCCGAGACCAGCAGGGTGTCGAGTCTCGGCGCGTCGGCCAGGGCGGTCGTCTGGATCACCACGCCGGACGAGCTGGGCGTCAGGCCCCCGCGCAGCGACAGGAAGTGCAGGCTATAGGCCCCTGGCGCGAGGCGGCCGGCGATCTCGAACGCCGAGATGGGGCCGGTGGCGTCCAGCAGCTGGAAGCCCGGATAGACCAGGAAGCCGATCGGGCGAGGCATGGCGGGAACCGTGGCTGAAACCGTGGGATCTATGTCATTTCCGCCAGACGCTAGCTGAACCATGTTCTCCAAGTCAATCGCCACGGAGACTATCTCATGAGCCAGCCCCTACAGATCGTCATCGCCCTGTTTCCCGGCGTGACTCACCTGGACTTCACCGGCCCCCACCAGATCCTGTGCCGCCTGCCCGGCGCCAAGGTGACGGTGGCCAGTCTGCGCGGCGGCGAGATCGAGGCCGACGGCCTGGTCTTCGCCCATCTGCCCAAGTTCTCCGACATCGACCACTGCGACGTGCTGATCGTGCCGGGCGGCTTCGGTGTGACCGAGGCTATGGCCGACATCGACTTCATCGCCGAAATCCGCCGGCTGGCCGATGAGGCGAAATACGTCTGCTCGGTCTGCACCGGCTCGCTGGTGCTGGGCGCGGCGGGCTTGCTGAAGGGCAAGCGGGCGGCCTGTCACTGGGCCTGGCGCGACCAGCTGGCGCTGTTCGGCGCGATCCCCGACCCGTCGCGGGTGGCGCGAGACGGCCGCTACATTACCGGCGGCGGGGTGACCGCCGGCATCGACTTCGCCCTGACCATGGTCGCCGAACTGGCCGGCGACGACATGGCCCAGAGCATCCAGCTGGCGGTCGAGTACGCCCCGGCCCCGCCGTTCGACGCCGGCCGGCCCGAGACGGCGCCCGAGGCGGTGCTGCGACGGGTGTCGGCGCTGTACGGCAAAGGGATGGACGAGCGGGTCGAGGCGGCGAAGAAGGCGGCGGAGGTGATGTGAAGCTCCTCCCCCGCGTTGCGGGGGAGGTGGCCCGAAGGGCCGGAGGGGGCAAGCTCGGCTTAGGCCGCATTAGCCCCCTCAGTCGCTCCGCGACAGCTCCCCCGCAGCGCGGGGGAGCATCTTTCCGCCTCACCCCACCTTCACCCCCGTCATCGAGATCGCCGCGAACACGTCGTCGGTGAAGAAGCTCACGCTCTCCCCAGCCGTCTGCGCCCCAAGCACATAGAGCAGCGGCAGATAATGCTCGGCGCTGTTGATCGACGCCTCCGCGTCGGGACCCAGGCTCCGCCAGTCGATCAGCGGGTCGTGGTCGCCGGCCAGGATCAGGGCCTTGGCGGTCTCGTTGAAGCGGTCGGCCCACTCCGGCGCTTCGGGGCGGCGGAAGTCGGCGGCGCGCAGGTTGTGGACGATGTCGCCGCTGCCGATGATCAGCACGCCCTCGTCGCGCAGAGCGGCCAGGCGCTGGCCGGCCTCGTAGTGCCAGCGGTCCGGGCGCCCGCGATCGAGGCTGAGCTGCACCACCGGAACGTCGGCCTCGGGATACATGGGCCGCAGCACGCCCCAGGCGCCGTGGTCCAGGCCGCGGGTCGGATGCTGGACGACCGGATCGGGCGACAGCAGCGCGGCCACCCGCGCCGCCAGGGCCGGATCGCCCGGCGCGCGGTACTGGACGTCGAACAACGCCTGCGGAAAGCCGCCGAAGTCGTGGATGGTCTCGGGCGCGGTCGAGGCGCTCACGGCCGAGGCGCCGCGCGTCTCCCAGTGGGCGCTGATCATCAGCACCGCCTTCGGGCGCGGCAGCTCGAGGGCCAGTCGCGCCCAGTCGCGGCTCCAGGCGTTGTCCTCGATGGCGTTCATCGGCGAGCCGTGGCCAAGGAACAGGACGGGCATGCGGAACATGGCGAAACCTACGGGTGAGACCTATTAGAAACAGATATGGTTGCAGATAGTGGCCGCGACGCCATACCGCAAGACGATGCTCCGGTGACGGCTTTTCGGAGGGCGGCGGCTTTGGTATGCCGCCCGCCGTGACCGTCGCGCTTCCCCAGATTCCGCCGGGCGAGACTCCCGTCTCGGCCGGGCTGCTGGCCCCCTCCCAGGGCGCGCCTGCCTCGGAAGCCGTCGGCTTCCGTCCAGGCAAGGAGTCCGTGCGTGGCGGGGCCCTCGATTTCCTGCGCTTCCTCGCTTCGCTGCTGATCGTCGTCTACCACTATGGCGCCGAGAGCCCGATGCGGATCGAGCGCTTCGCCCAGGTGTTTTCGCGCGGGTTCCTGGCGACGGACTTCTTCCTGATGCTGTCGGGCTATGTGCTGGGCCGGGCCTATGGCGCCTCGACCCTGAACGGACATCTCAGCACGCCACGCTTCTGGGCCCGCCGCGCGGCGCGGATCTGGCCGGGGCATCTGATGGTGCTGGCCATGCTGGCCGGTCTCGTCTTCCTGCTGAACACGATCGGCACCGACGCCCACAAGCCCAGCCGCTTCGCCTGGGACCAGCTGGTGACCCAGGCCCTGCTGATTCATGCCTGGGGCTTTCCCAGCGACGGCTGGAACCTGCCCAGCTGGTCGCTGTCGGCCCTGATCGTCTGCTATGCCCTGTTCCCGACCTTCTGGCGGGCGGTCAGCAAGGTGCGCCACGCCTGGGTCCTGCCGATCGGCGCCGCCGTCATCCTGGGCGTGTTCGAGATCATCGCCCGCAAGGTCTTCCTGCACCCGCTGCCCGACCTGCAGTTCCAGTACGGCGTGGTCCGGGCCCTGCCGCTGTTTGTGCTGGGCGTCTGCCTGGCTCGGGCCGTCGACATGCGCTGGCCGTCGGAGAAGATGGCCAAGATCCTGCTGTGGAGCGGCGTTGGCCTGCTGGTCGTCACCCAACCGCTGGACCGCTACGCCCTGCCGGACCCGTCGCTGTTCGACGCCCCGTCGCTGCTGGCCATCGCCATGATCGTGCTGGGGGCCGGCCGGCTGCCGGTCAAGCGTCCGCGCGCCTGGATCGAGGAGGGCGCCAAACTGTCGTTCGCCCTGTTCATCACCCACATCTTCGTCGGGGTGATCTATTGGAGCGCCGTCCACAAGCTGATCGAGACCGTGCCGATCGGCATCGGCTGGCAGTGGCTGATGTGGCTGGCCGGCTTCCCGGTCGCCTACGGTGCGGCGTGGCTGTTCCACACCTATATCGACCAGCCGATCCAGGATCGCATCCAGCCGCTGTTGCGGAAGTAGTCGGGACGCCCCCTCCGTCTCACCGCGTCTTCGCGGCGATCCACCTCCCCCGTTTGCACGGGGGAGGATGAAACGCACCCCCTCCTCACCCGGGAAACGGGGGAGGTGGCGCGATGCGGATACGCATCGTGACGGAGGGGGCGTCAGGGGCTCGCAATCGTCACCCAGGAACGCTAAATCCCCCGCCATGACCCGACACATCCCCCTGCAAGGCGTCGAGAACTTCCGTGATTTCGGCGACTACGCCGCCGGGGTGGGACGGCTGAAGAAGGGGGTGCTGTTCCGGGCCGCCCACCAGGCCGAGGCGACCGACGCCGACCTCGAGGTGCTGGCCGGCTTAAGCATCGTCACCCTGGTCGACCTGCGCCGCCCCAATGAGCGCGAGCGTTCGCCGTCGCGGCGCTGGCAGGGCTTCGCCGCCCAGGTGATCGACAACGATCTGGGGATGACCGGCGAGGATCCCTGGCACACCTTCCTGAAGAGCTCGGATCTCTCGGTCGGCTCGTTCCACGACTACATGGACGCCTATTACCGCCGCGCCCCGTTCAAGGAGCGGCACATCGACCTGTTCAGCCGCTACTTCCAGGCGGTGGCCAAGGGCGAGGGCGCGGTGCTGATCCACTGCGCGGCGGGCAAGGACCGCACCGGCATCCTGGCCGCCCTGACCCACCACATCGCCGGGGTCGCGGACGACGACGTCATCGACGACTACCTGCTGACCAACGACCCCGGCCGCTTCGAACGGCGCGGCGCGACCTTCATGGACCATATCGAAGAGGTCACCGGCCGCCGCCCGACCGAGGCCGCCATGCGCGCGGCCATGGGCGTCGAGGCCCGCTACCTGGCGGCGGCGTTCGACGCGATGAAGGACCAGTTCGGGTCCCTGGACGGCTATCTGGAGACGGCCGTGGGGCTGGACGCGGCGACGCGCGAGCAGGTGCGAGCGCGGATACTGCTTTAGGGCTCGAGGGTGCGCGAAATCCCTCTCTTTGAGAGAGAGGGAGGGGCCCGCCGCCGCAGGCGGTGGGAGGGTGAGAGGTTTCACCGTTTACCGGAAACCCCCGAGATCCTGCCGTTCAGCGCTTTCCTTCAGGGGATGATCGAGGCTCCTGTCCTGGACGCCGCCAAAGCGTCCTGTCGCCATTGTCAGAACTTCGTTCGGAGAGAGTGTAACCTCTCACCCTCCCGTCGCTACGCGATGGGCCCCTCCCTCTCTCTATGAGAGAGGGACTCCGGTTGGGCCGTTGTACACCCCCGAATCCGTAAGGTGACAAACGCCCGTTTAAGGTCCAGCCTCGCCGCATGGTCCCGTCAGAGGACCGAGCGTCATCAGGGTGTGGCATGAGTGAGCTGGCGGGGTCGCCTCCGGGCCTGAGTGAAGTCGTGGCGGACGATGTCCTCGTTCCAACGCCATCCAAGAAGCTCTCCAGAAGCGCGCTCAGTTGGATCCTGCACCAGGGCACGCGCGACCCCTACGTCATCCTGGTCACCATCTATGTCTTCGCGCCCTATTTCTCGCGGGTGCTGGTCGGCGACCCGGTCAGGGGGCAGGCGGCCGTCGCCGACATCTCCACCGTCTACGGCCTGCTGACCGCTGCGCTGGCCCCGATCCTGGGCGCCTCGATCGAGCGGTTCGGGCCGCGCAAGCCGCTGATGGCCCTGGTCCTGGCGATCATGGTCCCGCTGCTGTGCCTGCTGTGGCTGGCCAAGCCGGGCGGCCTGCCGGTCAGCGTGGTCGGGGCGGCGCTGATCGCGCTGGGCGTGGCCTACAACTGCGGTGACGTGCTCAACAATTCGCTGCTGGCCCGGGCCTCGGAGAAGGGCCAGGAGCCGGTGCTGTCGGGCCTGGGCTATGCGACGGCCAACGGCCTGTCGGTGTCGCTGCTGATCTTCGTCATGTGGGCCTTCGTGCTGCCCGGCGTCGTGCCGTGGTCGTTCGTCCCGTCCGCTCCGCTGTTCGGCCTCAGCCAGACCGCGTACGAGCCCAGCCGCATCGTTGGCCCGCTGTCGGCCATGGTCATGCTGCTGGGCGCGATCCCGTTCTTTCTGTGGACCCGCGACGCCCCGCGCACCGGCGTCACCCTGCTGGCCTCGGCCAAGCAGGGACTGAAGCTGATCGCCGACACCTTCGGCAACCTCAAGGGCCACGCCGACGTCGCCAAGTTCCTGGGCGCGCGGATGCTCTATTGCGACGGCATGACGGCGCTGCTGATCTTCGGCGGCCTGTTCGCCGCCGGGCTGATGAAGTGGGGCGAGCTGGAGATGCTGGCCTATGGCATCTCGCTGTCGATCTTCGGCGTGCTGGGCGGCCTGATCGCGCCGACGCTGGATCGGACCCTGGGGCCCAAGCGCGCCGTGCAGGTCGAGGTCGGGATCTGCATTCTCATCTTGCTGGGCACGCTGGGCATGGGTCGCGAGAAGATCCTGTTCTTCTGGACCTGGGACGCGGCGACCCACCCGGCGATCTGGAACGGCCCGCTGTTTCGCACCCTGCCGGAGATCGTCTATCTGTGCATGGGCCTGCTGATCGCGGTCTTCGTCACGGCCCAATACGCCTCGAGCCGCACGCTCCTGGTGCGCCTGGCTCCGCCGGACCGGATGGCGGCGTTCTTCGGCCTGTTCTCGCTGTCGGGCACGGCGACCATGTGGCTGGGCTCGCTGCTGGTGGCGATCGCCACCAAGGTCTGGGCCAGCCAGGTCGCCGGCTTCATCCCGATCGCCGGGCTGCTCGCGCTGGGGCTGGTGGCGCTGTTCACGGTCAAGGGCGGGGAGCGGGAGGTTTAGGCTTCCCCCACCTGATCGCTTCGCGATCGTCCGCCCCCAAAGGCGGGCGGAAGGTCGTCCGTCTTCCCCCTCCGGGGGAGGAGCGCGAAGCGCGGAGGGGGCGAGTCCTGGCGTCCGCCAACTCATATCGCTATCAACCTGACCCATGCGCCGCGTCGCCATCCTCACCGCCTCCTGGCGCGAGCCGGTCTGGGCGCTGGCTCCGTTCCGGGACGAGCCGTACGCCTGCGCGCTGATCACCGGCGGGGCGGGGCGGTGGTCGTACCTCCTGCGCGCGCCTGACCAGACGTTCAGCCTGTCCGCCGACGCCGCCGACCCGTTCGCGGCCCTGGCCAGGCTGGTGGGCCCACGCGCGCCGAGCGATCCAGAAGGCCCGCCGTTCCAGGGCGGGGTGGTCGGCCTGGCCACCTACGAGCTGGGCGACCGGGTCGAGGCCCTGGGCCTGGCCCGCACCGACTGGCCGGACCTGGCCTGCGCTCGCTATCCGGCCCTGCTGGCCTTCGACCACCACGGCCGCCAGGTGCTGGCGATCGGACGCGGCGACACCGAGGCCGAAGCCGTCGCGCAGGCTCGCAACGCCCTGACCTGGCTGGACGCCCCCACGGTCCAGCGCTCGTCGCCGACCGGCCCGCTGTGCCCGGACCTCGCCGCCAGCGACGGCGAAGCCTACGAGGCCGCGGTGGCCCAGGTGGTGGATCGCATCGTGGGCGGCGAGATCTTCCAGGCCAATATCGCGCGCGCCTGGACGGGGCGCTTGGCGCCCGGCGCCGATCCATTCGATCTGTTCGTCCGCCTGCGCGACAAGAGCCCGGCGCCGTTCTCGGCCTATCTGCGCCTGCCAGGCCGGGCCGTCGTCTCCAACTCGCCCGAACGGTTCCTGAAGCTCGACCCGGCTGGGGCCATCGAGACCCGGCCGATCAAGGGCACCCGTCCCCGAGGCCGCGATCCGGCCGAGGATCAAGCCCTCGCCGCCGAACTGCTGGCCAGCGACAAGGACCGGGCCGAGAACCTGATGATCGTCGACCTGATGCGCAACGACCTGGCCCGGGTGTCGCCGCCCGGCAGCGTGCAGGTCCCCGAGCTGTTCAAGGTCGAGAGCTTCGCCAATGTCCACCACCTGGTCTCGACCGTGACCGCGCGGCTGGTCGAAGGACGGAGCGTCGCCGACCTGCTGCGAGCCAGCTTTCCGCCTGGCTCGATCACCGGCGCGCCCAAGGTCCAGGCGATGAAGGTGATCGCCGGCCTGGAGCCGCCGCGCGGACCCTATTGCGGTTCCTTGTTCTGGGCCGGCTTCGACGGGGCGTTCGACTCCAGCGTGCTGATCCGCACCGTCGGCCTGGTCGCGGACGAAGACGGCTGGCGGCTGGAGGCCCGGGCCGGGGCGGGGATCGTCGTCGACAGCGACCCCCACGGCGAACGGCTGGAGACCGAGGCCAAGATCGCGGCGTTGAAGCGCGCGCTGACGGAGGCGGCTGAATGACCCCCCACGACGCCATGCCTCTGGATGATCGCGGGCTGCTGCTCGGCGACGGTCTGTTCGAGACGATGCTGGCCATCGACGGCGTCTTGCCGCATCTGACCGCCCACCTCGACCGGATGGCGGCCGGCTGCGCGGTGCTGAACCTGCCGTTCGAGCGGGGCGAGGCCGAGCGGCTTGTCTACGAGGCCGTTCGCGCCGAGGGCAGGTTCGCCGTCCGCCTGACCCTGACCGCCGGCTCGGGTGGGCGCGGCCTCGACCGTCCCGCCGCGCCGGTCCCGCGCCTGTTCGCCACGGCCGCCGCCTCCGCGCCGCCCGAAACCCCGGCCGTCCTGATCGTCGCCGAGACCCGCCGCAACGAGGGCTCGCCGGCCGCGCGGCTGAAGACCCTCTCCTATGTCGACAACGTCCTGGCTCGGGCCGAGGCGCGGGCGGCGGGCGCCGACGAGGCGGTGATGCTGAACAATCGCGGCGAGATCGCCAGCGCGGGGGCGGCCAACCTGTTCTGGGTCGAAGGCGAGCGGCTGTTCACCCCGCGCCTCGACTGCGGCGTGCTGGCGGGGATCACCCGCGCGCGGCTGATGGCGCTGCGGCCTGTCGAGGAGGTCGCCGTGGGCCTCGAGGCGCTGGAGCGGGCCGACGCGATCTTTCTGACCAACAGCCTGATCGGCCCGCGGCCGGTGTCGCGGTTGGGAGGTCGGACGTTCGGGGAGCATCCGGTGGCGGGGAGATTGCGGGAGTTGCTGGCAAGCTGAGGTTTTTCCAAAAGCTCAAAGAGTTCGCCTTCCTAGGCCTTGTGCCTAGGACCCAGCGTTCCGCTTGCGTTGAGTAGATGGAGCCTGGCCCAACCGATGCGGCTTCCTTGAAAGTCACCGTCCGGCGGCGCCATGGGTCCTCGCCACACGGGCGAGGAAGGCAATGTTAATATTGCTGAAGTTGTGTAAATTTGAAACGCTCTCCTCATGCGGGAAGAGCGCTACATCGCCGTCTACATCATGGCCAACCAGCGGCTCGGTACGCTGTACATCGGCGCGACCGGCTACCTGAACCGCAGGATCTGGGAGCACCGCGAGGGGCTGATCAGAGGCTTCACCAAGAAATACCGCTTAAGGCGCTTGGTCTGGTACGAGCCTCACGAGGACATGATCGCCGCGTTCCAGCGCGAGCGAAGTCTCAAGCGCTGGCCTCGGCAGTGGAAGATCAACCTGATCGAACGCGAGAATCCCTATTGGGACGATCTCTATCCAGGGCTGACCTAAGAGTTTGAACCCCTCAGCTCGTCTGCGACCACAGCACGGAGTCGGTCTTGMGCGGACGTAGGTAGTAGGTGCGCGAGAAGGTCAGGCTTGTCGGCATCACCAGCTGGATCGGCGAGGTATAGACGTAGCTGGCCCGGGCCAGGATCACCGTCTTGCTGGCGGGCAGCACGCCGACGGGCACGTCGGTCAGCACCGCGCCCTGGGCCGGACAGGTCGTCATGGTGGTCGAGGGCTTGGACCAGACCACGGTGTCCTTGCCCGTGGCGTCCGAGGAAACGCTGGCGACGCACATCTTCAAGGTCGTGGTCGAGAACGGCGCCATGATGGTGTTGCCGATGGTGAAGATATCGGCCGTCTTGAGCGGTCCGGTCTGACTGCTCTGGGCCACCAGGTCGCCGATCGACGAGGCGATGTTCGACAGGCGCCGCTGGGCCATCATCGCCTGGGTCAGCTCGGCCATGCCGCAGTACATGACAATCAGCACCGGGGCGATCAGGGCGAACTCAACGGCCGACACGCCGCGGCGATCGCGCCAGAAGCTGGTCCAAACGCCAACAAGAGGGGGGCGACGGCGGGTCATTCTTCGTACGGCTCGTTGGTGAAGGCGGTGGCGGCGTAGATGATCCGCTTGCCGTCCGCGCTCTGCAGGCCCGTCTGCAGCAGCGGCGTGATCAGCGGCCAGGTGTAGTAGGCGCGGATCAGCACGATCGAACCGGACACGCCCGGGTTCCAGGCCATCGAGGTGGGGACGGTGGTGTTCGACGCCGAGCCGCTGGTGGCGGCGAAGTCGCTGAAGGTGCGCACGTCGACCTGCAGCGCGCTGGAGCAGCTCGGGCCGATCCAGCTCATCTTGTCGCAGACGGCGGCCTTGAAAGTGGCGGCCGTGCCGTTGCTGGTCTGGACCTGACCTGTGCGGATCGTGCGGCCCGCGTCGATGACCGCGTTCTCCAGGCCCAGGGACACCAGGATCACCAGCCCCAGTTCGAGCAGAGCGAAGACCAGGACCAGGAACGGCAGGGCCACGAGGGCGAACTCGACGGCCGTGGCGCCACGCTCGGCGCGCGCGAAGCGGCCGGCCAGGCGGGCCAGCCGGCGTCGGGCGCGGTCGAGGACGAAGCTGTGAGCCATGCGGCGGGCGTTCCCTTGATCCTGGGGATCGGCGGGCAGCCTAGCCGAACGATCCTAACCACTGGTTAGGGCGCGCTCCCGCGGTTAGGGCGCGCTCCCGCGGTCGGGGCGCGCTCCCGCGGTCGGGGCGCGCTCCCGCGGTCGGGGCGCGCTCGCGCGGTAGGGCGCCCGCGCGTATGTGAGGCGCTACGGCGTGACGCCCGGCGCGCCCAGGCGCGTGCATTGGGCGGCGCAGGCATAGTTGCTGGCGGTCGCGCCGCGATAGACGGTGACCCCGCCGCCGCCGTTCTCGGAGACGACGACCTGGCGATCGGCGAGGGCGCGGCCACCGGCGCCGAAGGCCAGCAGGCTGGTGACCCCCGGACGCTTGCCCAGGACGACCAGGGTGCGATCGTTGACGACGCTGACGTCGGCGATGGTCGGGTCGCCGACCACGACATCGCGCACCGCGCCGCTCAGGCTGACATACGAGGCCTGGCCGGCGGCCACCGGCAGGTCGGTCGGCGCGCTCCTGATCGGCAGCGCGCCCGTCATGGTGGCGCTCTGGGCGACGGTCGGGGAGGCGGTCTGAGCGCTCGCGGAGACCCCCGAAAGGGTCAGGGCGGCGGTGATGACGAGCGAAAGGCGGCGCATGAAGGTTTCCGATCCCGGATCCGAACGTGCGCCAGTATCACTTTCTTTGGTCAACAAAAGACTAAAGCGCGACTGTATGCGGCCAAGCGTCGCTTGAGAAAGTCTTGGATTCAAAGGGGTTTGCGGAGGGCGTGGGCAGCCATGGTTAAGAACAAATAATAGTAAACGCAAATAAACCAAAAGAAAATTCGCGGAAGCTATTCGCTGTTTACTGGCCATTAAGTGCAGTCGGCGAAATTGATCGTGTTTTCGGGGGTGAGCAAGTCAGACGGCTTGAAAGCCTCAAATCAACTAGCCCTGGTTTTTGGAGACCAAGTCATGACCAAGTTTGTCACC
Organism: Caulobacter sp. P4_E5; assembly: GCF_056401555.1. Classification (NCBI taxonomy): domain Bacteria; kingdom Pseudomonadati; phylum Pseudomonadota; class Alphaproteobacteria; order Caulobacterales; family Caulobacteraceae; genus Caulobacter; species Caulobacter sp. P4_E5. The sequence continues at coordinate 9,831 of NZ_JBFUJD010000040.1, read as the reverse complement.
CGCTTCCTGAAGGACGAATCCGGCGCCACGGCGATCGAGTACGGCCTGATCGCTGCTCTGATCGCCGTCGTCATCGTGACCGCCGTCACCACGCTCGGCACCACGCTGAACAGCAAGTTCGCGGTCGTGTCGACCAAGGTCGCCAACGCCGGCACCTGATCGACGCAGCTCACTCGAAAAGAAAAGGGTCGAGGCTCAGCCTCGGCCCYTTTTCTTTGTGCGCTGCGCCTTGTCGCGGCCAGAAAGCCGGCCCGGCGGCTATCCCCGGGAAACGTTTGCTTCACCCGTCCGTCGCAGAATGACGCGACCTCGAACCGGCGCGAAGAAGGCGCAAGACATGCAAGCCGTCCAGATCTCGCTGCTGCTGGTCTTTCCGGCCCTGGCCATCGTCGGGGCGCTGAAGGACCTGACCAGCTACACCATCCCCAACTGGATCTCGCTGGCCCTGATCGCCGCGTTCGTTCCGGCCGCCCTGGCCGTCGGCGCGCCGCTGCCCGTGGTCGGCCTGTGCCTGGCCGCTGGCCTTGGCGGCCTGCTGCTGGGCATGGGCATGTTCGCGGCCGGCTGGATCGGCGGCGGCGACGGCAAGCTGTTCGCGGTCTGCGCCCTGTGGCTGGGTTGGCCGGCCGCCCTGCCGTTCATGCTGTATACGGGCCTGGCCGGCGGAGCCTTGACCCTCGCCATCCTGACCCTGCGATCGGGCTGGGTGGCCCCGGCCTTGGCGGGCGGCCCGGCCTGGATACGCAAATTGGGTACGGAAGGCGGCGACCTGCCGTATGGCGTGGCCATCGCCGTGGGGGCCCTGGCGGCCTTCCCGCAGGGCGCTTTGGCCCATGGAATGCTGGGCTAAGGCCCATTTCCCCTGACCAAGGGCGCGACAGCCTGTCGCGCGGCGCCTCGGTTCCAAGCTGAAAACTTTTAGTGGGCGTTAACCATGCGCGGGCGACCATGGAGCGTGGCCAGAAAGGCTGACTGACGAATCGTGCGTGCCCGCCGGACGGCGACCGCGCGGCTCACCCAAGAGTTCCTAGCCCGCGCCATGAGCCCTGTTCGCCTCCTGATCGTCCTTGTCGCCGCCGTATCGGCCATCGGCCTCGCCGTGGTCCTGCAGCGCGCATTGGGCGGCAAATCGGCCGCGCCGACGGCCATGGCCGCGCCCGCTCCCACGGCGACCAAGCCGATGACCCAGGTCCTGGTGGCCAAGCGCGACCTGCCGATCGGCACGCGCCTGGTGGCCGCCGACGTGACCTGGCAGGCCTGGCCGTCCGACGCCGTCAACGGCGCCTTCATCACCAACGGGGCGGCCCCGGTCGCGCCCGACGGCAAGGTCCAGGCCGCCAAGGCCGCGGTCACCGCCACGGCCGACCAGATGATCGGCGGCGATCCGGCCAAGATCGTCGACGGCGCGATCGTTCGCGACCCGATCCTGACCGGCGAACCGATCACCCCCCGCAAGATCGTCCGCGGCGGCGAGGGCGGCTATCTTTCCGTCGTGCTGACCCCGGGCAAGCGGGCGATGGCCGTGCAGGTCACCTCCGACACCGCCGTGGGCGGCTTCATCCTGCCGGGCGACCGCGTCGACGTGCTGGTGACTCGCGAGGGCCAGGCCAGCGGCGGCGACACCGGCGGCTCGACGGGCAAGGTGGTGGTCGCCGAGACCGTCCTGCAGAACATCCGCGTCCTGGCGCTGGACCAGGCGACCGCCGCCGAAAAGGACGCCAAGTCGATCGTCGCGGCCACCGCCACCTTGGAGGTCGGTCCGGTCGAGGCCGAGGTCCTGGCCCGCGCCAAGGCCACGGGCTCCGTCTCCCTGGCCCTGCGCGCCTATACCGATCTTGGCGGTCCCTCGGGCATGACCCGTCCGGTCGCCGCCGACGATTCCACCGTCCGCATCAATCGCGGCGGGACGACCACCAGCGTGGCGGTGCGCCCGTGATCCGCCCGGTGAAAGCAAACATGTCCTTCAAGCGCCGCCTCCTGACGGTCCACGTGGCCGCCCTGCTGGGCCTTTCCTCGACCGTCCCGGCGCTCGCCGACGGCCCGGTCGCGGGCTCGCACGTCTATCGCCCCGCCGCCCGCGTCGCGCGCCCGGTCCCGCCGCCCGCGCCGATGGCGTTCGCGCCGCAGGGCGCCGACCAGGTGACCCGCATCGTCCTGACCGCCGACCAGACCGCCACGACCATCGAACTGGCCAAGGGCAAGTCGGCGATCATCGAGCTGCCGACCGACGTCCGCGACCTGCTGGTCACCAACCCGGCCATCGCCGACGCCGTGCTGCGCGACAAGCGCCGCATCTATGTCGTGGGCCTGACCGAAGGCACGACCGACGCGGCCTTCTTCGACGCGACCGGCCGCCGCATCCTGTCGCTGGCCATCCGTGTCGCCCAGCCGGTCGACCAGCTGGCCGACACGCTGAGCCGGGTGCTGCCCGACGCCAAGATCCGCGTGCAGCCGATCCGCGACAGCGTGATCCTGACCGGCATGGTCCGCACGGCCGCCGAATCCGAATCCGCCTCGCGCATCGCCGCGCAGTTCGTCGGCAAGCCGGAAAACGTCCTGAACATGCTCAGCGTCGCCGGCAAGGACCAGGTGATGCTGCAGGTCCGCATCGTCGAGGTGCAGCGCAACGTGGTCAAGCAACTGGGCTTCGACCTCAACGCCTTGATGGGGCAGTTGGGCCAGGACCAGTTCAGCTTCGGCATCTCGCCGACCTACGGTGTCAACGGCAGCCTGCTGGGCGGGGTGACGGGCGGCTACAAGCTGGACACCACGAAGGTCCCAGTGATCAGCCGCGACGTGAGGGTGCCGCTCACCACCTGCAACGCTAGTGGCTGCACCACCAGCGAAACGCTGAAGACCTACGACTTCGTCGATCCCAAGGATCCGCTGTCCACGATCCGGAACTCGGCCGGCAGCACCGGCATGAACCAGGCCAAGAGCATGATCCAGGCCTTCGAGCGCGTCGGTCTGGTGCGCACCCTGGCCGAGCCGAACCTGACGGCCGTGTCCGGCGAGGCGGGCCACTTCCTGGTCGGCGGCGAGTTCCCGGTCCCGACCGGCAGCGACAACAGCGGCAAGATCTCGATCGAGTTCAAGCCGTACGGCGTGGGCCTGGGCTATACCCCAGTGGTCCTGTCGGGCGGCCGCATCTCGCTGAAGATCTCGACCGAGGTCTCCGAGCTGTCCAGCCTGGGGGCGTTCACGATCGCCTCGGGCTCGGCGGCGGCCAACCTGACCGTCCCCGGTCTGTCGGTGCGCCGCGCCGAGACGACGGTCGAGATCCCGTCCGGCGGCTCGCTGATGATCGCCGGCCTGTTGCAGCAGACCACCAAGCAGACCATCGACTCGATCCCGGGCATGACCTCGATGCCGATCCTGGGGACGCTGTTCCGCTCGCGTGACTTCCTGAACGGCCAGACCGAGCTGGTGATCATCGTCACCCCGTACATCGTCGACCCGACCCGTCCGCAGAACCTGCAGACCCCGGCCGACGGCCTGGTTTTCGCCAACGACATGAGCACGGTCCTGCTGGGCCGGCTCAACAAGGTGGTCAAGGCGCCGGCTGGCGCCAACGCGGGGCGCGCGTACCAGGGCCCCGTCGGCTATGTGATCGAGTAGGACGCCGCCATGACGCACATCACCTCCGTCAAGATCGTCCTGTTGGCGGCCGCCCTGGCCGGCCTGACCGCCTGCGCCTCGGCGCCGCCGGAGCAGGGGCCGTCCAAGACCGCCGCCACCGAAACCCAGCAGTGGATCGACAAGATCAAGGTCACGTCTGCGCCGGACGAGATCGTCCTGGCCCCGCACGCCACGGGCCTGTCGGCCAACCAGGGCTCGGCCCTGGAAGCCCTGGTCGGGCGTTGGCTGGAGGCGGAGGGCCGCGAACTGGTGGTCACCGCGCCGAACAGCGCGGGCGCCATGGCCACCCAGGTCCGTGACCGGCTGATCACCCTGGGCGCGCCGGGGGCGCGCGTGCGGGTCGTCGGCTTCAATCCGACCGGCCCCGAGGACAATACGATCCGCGTCGGCTTCCTGCGCTACGAGGCCCAGCCGCTGAGGTGCGGAGAGCGCTGGGAGAACCTGACCGCCACCCGCAACAACACCGCCTACGAGAACTTCGGCTGCGCCATGGCCGCCAACATCGCCGCCCAGGTGGCCAACCCCGAGGACCTGATCCGGCCGCGTGACGCGACCCCGATCGACGCCGGCCGCCGTGACACCGTCCTGGGCAAGTACCGCAGAGGCGAGATCACCAGCGCGGCCAAGGACGATCAGGCCAGCGGCGCCATTTCGAAGGCGATCCCGTAATGCGGCCGACCGATAGCGATCCCTTCGACCTGGGCTTCGACGCCGCCGACGAGTTCACGACCGGCGCTTCCGACCCCTGGCGCGCGTCCGCCCCACCGTCGCTCAGCCCGGTGGGCGGCTTCGACGACCCGTTCGCCGAGTTCCCGCCGGCCCGCCCGCGCGACGAGGCGCAGACCGTTCGCGCCCCGGCCACCCGGCCGACGCCCCAACCCGCCGGCCAACCCGCCGGCCAGCCCGCGGGCAAGCCCGCGGCGCCCCAGGCCGTGGCGTCAGCGCCCGCCGCCCAGCGCCGCGCGCCGCAGCTCGTGGCCGCTGGGGCGGATCACGACGATCGCGACCTCGACATCCCGGTCGAGGCGCCCGTCGTCGCGCCCACCTATCACGAGCCTATCGCCGAAAGCGGCCTGGGCGATGTGGCGATCCCACGGATCACCATCCACGCGTTCTGCGCCCGGCCCGAGACCGCGGCCCTGATCGAACTGGCCGCCGCCGACCGTCGCATGGCCCGCGCCTCGACCATCGTTCGCGACGGCGGGCTGGAAGCGGCGGTCGACTACTATCAGAACCAGCCGACCCCCTCGCTGGTCATGGTCGAGACCACCCAGAGCGCCCAGCGCCTGCTGCACCTGCTGGACAGCCTGGCCCAGGTCTGCGACCCGGGCACCAAGGTGGTGGTGGTCGGCCAGACCAACGACATCGCCCTCTATCGCGAGCTGATCCGCCGCGGGGTCAGCGAATACCTGACCCAGCCGCTGGGTCCGCTGCAGGTGATCCGCGCCGTCGGCGGGCTGTACGCCGATCCGTCGGCGCCGTTCGTCGGCCGCCAGATCGCCTTCGTCGGCGCCAAGGGCGGGGTGGGGTCCTCGACCCTGGCCCACAACTTCGCCTGGTCGATGGCCGAGAAGATGCAGACCGCCACCGTCCTGGTCGACCTGGACCTGGCCTTCGGCACCGCCGGCCTCGACTTCAACCAGGACCCGCTGCAAGGCGTGCTGGACGCCCTGACCCAGCCCGACCGCCTGGACCCGGTGCTGATGGACCGGATGATGGTCCGCTGCGGCGACCGCCTGTCGCTGTTCGCCGCCCCGGCCTCGCTGGACGACGACTACGAGATCAGCGCCGACGCCTACGAGGAAGCGACCCAGAAGATCCGCGGCGCCGCGCCGTTCGTGGTGCTGGACATCCCGCACGTCTGGAACGCCTGGAGCCGTCGGGTCCTGGTCGGCTCGGACGACTTGGTCGTGGTGGCCACGCCCGACCTCGCGTCCTTGCGCAACGCCAAGAACATCATCGATCTGGTCAAGGGCGCGCGACCCAACGACGTGCCGCCGCGCCTGGTCCTGAACCAGGTCGGCGTGCCCGGCCGTCCCGAGATCCCGGTCAAGGACTTCGGCGAGGCCCTGGGCGTCCAGCCTTCGCTGGTGCTGCCGTTCGATCCCAAGCCCTACGGCCAGGCGGCCAACAACGGCCAGATGCTGGCCGAGGTGGCGCCCAAGTCGAAGGCCGCCGAGGGGCTGGAGCACCTGGCCCGCCTGATCAGCCGACGCGAACCGCCGGCTCCGCAGAAGTCGTCCATGCTCTCGGGCCTGTTCAAGAAGAAGTAGATGTTCGGCAAGCGCGATCCGTCAGCCCCCGCCGAACAGAAGGCGCCGCCCCCCGCTCCGACGGGCGGCGCGGCCATCGCCACGCGCCCGCAACGGATCGAGCCGACGGCCGCGCCGGAGCCCAAGGCGCCGGCCCCCAAGCTCAGCGGTCCGGCTTCGAAAGGCGGCGCCGCGCCGAAGGCGACGCCCGGCCTGGACCAGCTGCGCGCCGCCCAAGGCATCGCCGCCGCCCAGACGACCAACATCGTCCGTGAACAGAGCGACTACTACCACGCCACCAAGACCACGATCTTCAACGCCCTGCTGAACACCATCGACCTGAGCCAGCTGGCTCAGCTCGACGTCAAGGCGGCGGCCGAGGAGATCCGCGACATCGTCGCCGAGCTGGTGGCGATCAAGAACGTTTCGATGTCGGTGGCCGAGCAGGAGCACCTGGTCCAGGACATCATCAACGACGTCCTCGGCTATGGTCCTCTGGAGCCCCTGCTGGCCCGCGACGACATCGCCGACATCATGGTCAACGGCGCCCACCGGGTGTTCATCGAAGTGGGCGGCAAGGTCCAGCTGACCAACGTCCGCTTCCGCGACAACCTGCAGCTGATGAACATCTGCCAGCGGATCGTCAGCCAGGTCGGTCGCCGGGTCGACGAAAGCTCGCCGATCTGCGACGCCCGCCTGCCCGACGGCAGCCGCGTCAACGTCATCGCCCCGCCCTTGGCTCTGGATGGTCCGACCCTGACCATCCGGAAGTTCAAGAAGGACAAGCTGACGATGAAGAACCTGGTGGAGTACCTCTCCATCAGCCCGGAAGGGGCGCGGGTCCTGGGCGTCATCGGCGCCTGCCGCTGCAACGTCATCATCTCGGGCGGCACCGGCTCGGGCAAGACCACCCTGCTCAACACCATGACCGCCTTCATCGACCCCACCGAGCGGGTCGTGACCTGCGAGGACGCGGCCGAACTGCAGCTGCAGCAGCCGCACGTGGTGCGCCTGGAAACCCGTCCGCCGAACCTGGAAGGCTCCGGCGCGGTGACCATGCGCGACCTGGTCAAGAACTGTCTGCGGATGCGTCCCGAACGCATCATCGTCGGCGAAGTCCGCGGGCCGGAGGCGTTCGACCTCCTCCAGGCCATGAACACCGGCCACGACGGCTCGATGGGCACGCTGCACGCCAACAGCCCGCGCGAGGCCATCAGCCGCGTCGAGAGCATGATCACCATGGGCGGCTACGGCCTGCCCTCGAAGACCATCAAGGAGATGATCGTCGGCTCGGTCGACGTGATCATCCAGGCCGCCCGCCTGCGCGACGGCTCGCGCCGCATCACCCACATCACCGAGGTCGTCGGCCTGGAGGGCGACGTGATCGTCACCCAGGACCTGTTCATCTACGAGATCACCGGCGAGGACGAGCACGGCAGGGTGCTGGGCAAGCACCGCTCGACCGGCATCGCCCGCCCGCGCTTCTGGGACCGCGCCCGCTATTACGGCCTGGAGCGCGAGCTGGCCGAAGCCCTCGACGCGGCGGAGTAGGCGATGCTGTTCATCATCGCCGGGATCCTCGGTTTCATCACCATCGCGGGCCTGGGCTTCGCCTTCGCCGGCGGCGACAGCGGCTCGGCCAAGGCGGCCAAGCGCGCCCAGATGATCGCCGGCGGCGGCGAGCGCCAGGCCAGCGTTCGCGCCAAGGCCGCGGCCAATACGCCCGACGCCCGCCGCCAGGCCATCCTCAAGTCGCTCAAGGAACAGGAGCGCAAGCAGAAGAAGGCTTCGCTCAGCATCGGCGCGCGGATGCAGGCCGCAGGCCTGGGCGAGAACGTCCGGATGTTCTGGATCATCAGCGGCGTGCTGGGCGTGTTCGTCGCCCTGGTGTTCCTGCTGCTGCGCCAGATGCCGCTGGTCGCCCTGGGCGCGGGCTTCGCCGCCGGGGCTGGCCTGCCGCGCTGGGTTCTGGGCTTCCTGGCCAAGAGCCGGACCCAGAAGTTCACCGAGGCCTTTTCGGACGCCATCGACATCATCGTGCGCGGCATCAAGTCGGGCCTGCCGGTCCACGACTGCCTGAAGATCATCGGCAAGGAGAGCCCCGAGCCCCTGGCCGGCGAGTTCCGCACCCTGACCGAGAACATCGCCATGGGCGTGCCGGTGGATGCGGCCCTGGAGAAGATGTACGAGCGCATGCCGACCAGCGAGCTGCGCTTCTTCTCGATCGTGCTGGCCATCCAGGCCAAGACCGGCGGCAACCTGGCCGAGGCCCTGGGCAACCTCTCCACCGTCTTGCGGGCGCGCAAGCTGATGAAGGAGAAGATCAAGGCGCTGTCGGCCGAAGCCATCGCCTCGGCCGTCATCATCGGCTCGCTGCCGCCCGGCGTCGTCACCCTGATCAGCGTGACCTCGCCCTCGTACATGCGGCCGATGTTCACCGACCCGCGCGGCCATCTGATGCTGCTGGCGGGCGCGCTGTGGATGACCCTGGGCATCTTCGTCATGCGCCGCATGATCAATTTCAAGTTCTAGGGGGAGGGCCGCGTGAAGATCATCGACACCCTGACCAACCCCACCAACCTGCTGACCGCCTTCATCGCCGTCGTGGTGTTCGCCACCATCATCACCCTGGCTTCGCCGGCCCTGCGCGACAACAATCTGGCAGGCCGCCTGAAGTCGGTGGCCAACCGGCGCGAGGAGCTGCGGCGGCGGTCGCGCCAGAACATCGCCCAGCGGAACGGCGGGGCGAGCACCGGCTCGCTGCGCCACCAGGACGAGGGCCTCTACAAGAACGTCGTGGACCGGCTGCAGCTGTCGCGGCTGCTGGAGGATCCCAAGGTCGTCGACAAGCTGGCCCAGGCCGGCTTTCGCGGCCCGCGCCCGGTGACCACCTTCTACTTCTTCCGCTTCGTGATGCCGTTCGTGTTCGGGGCGGTGGTGGCCTTCTATCTCTATGTCGTTAACGACTTCGGCCTGTTGCCATTGCAGAAGATGTGCGCGTGCGTGGCGTTCCTGGCGCTCGGCTACTACGCGCCCAACGTCTACATCAGCAACATCGCCCAGAAGCGCCGCGAGTCGATCGTGGCGGCCTTTCCAGACTCGCTGGACCTGCTGCTGATCTGCGTCGAAAGCGGCATGTCGATCGAGGCGGCGATCCAGAAGGTCGGGTCGGAAGTCGGCGCCTCGTCGATGGAGCTGGCCGAGGAGCTCAGCCTGCTGACCGCTGAGCTCTCGTACCTGCCCGACCGTCGCCTGGCCTATGAGGGCCTGGCCCGCCGGACCAACCATCCGGGCATCAAGTCGGTGGCCACCGCGATGATCCAGGCCGAGCGCTACGGCACCCCGCTGGGCACCGCCCTACGCGTCATGGCCAAGGAGAACCGCGACCTGCGGCTTTCCGCTGCGGAAAAGAAAGCCGCGGCCTTGCCGGCCCAGCTGACCGTGCCGATGATCATGTTCTTCCTGCCGGTGCTGTTCATGGTCATCATGGGTCCCGCGATCATCAAGATCCAGGACGTGTTCGGGAAGCACTAGAACCCCCGCCTGGCGCCGGACTTGCGCGCGCTCGCCAAGACGTTTTCGTTTTGGGACAGGGCGCGTGGCGGACAGGCACAGGAAGATCTCGGTCGGTTTCGTCGACGAGGAAAAGGGCGGCGCGGCGTTGGAGATGGCGCTGGTGGCGGGCTTGGCGGCCTTTTTCGCCTACGCCATGAAGTATTTGCTGGCCGATCCCCTGTTGGCCAATTTCTCGCGGACCGCGAAGGTGTTGAGCCAGGCGTTGGGCGGGTAGCCCTCACGCGCCGATAAAAGCGGCCAGCTCGTGCGGCTCGCCGGTGGGGAAGGCGGCCTTGAGGTGATCCAGGAACGCCGAGACGCGGGCGCTGAGCAGGCGGCGCGATGGGTAGAGCGTCCATAGGGCGATCTCCGGTCCATCGATATC
>NZ_JBFUJD010000039.1:0-44502 GCF_056401555.1 Caulobacter sp. P4_E5 | reverse complement strand
GCGCATGGCGCGCGGCGACGCCCAGGCCGCGCTCGCCACCGCGTTGCGTCGGATCCAGGGCAGGTTCGCGATCGGCGGCCAGGACCACTTCTATCTCGAGGGCCAGGTGGCGCTGGCCACGCCGGGCGAGGACGGTGACGTCCACATCTGGTCGTCGACCCAGCATCCCAGCGAGGTCCAGCACCTGGTGGCTCGCGTGCTGGATCGCCCGCACACCGCCGTCACCGTCGAGATCCGTCGCATGGGCGGGGGCTTCGGCGGTAAGGAGACGCAAGCCTCGCTGTTCGCCGCCGCCGCCGCCCTGGTCGCGGTGAAGACCGGCCGCCCGGCCAAGTGCCGTCCGGACCGCGACGAGGACATGGTCATGACCGGCAAGCGGCATGACTTCGAGGCCGCCTACGATGTCGGCTTCGAAGACGACGGACGGTTGACCGGGCTGTCGCTGGAGCTGGCCTCGCGCTGCGGGGCGACCACCGACCTGTCGCTGGCGATCAACGACCGGGCGATGTTCCACGCCGACAACACCTACTTCCTGCCGGCCGTCGAGATCATCTCGCACCGCTTCAAGACCCACACGGTCTCGAACACCGCTTTCCGGGGCTTCGGCGGGCCGCAGGGCATGCTGGCGATCGAACGAGTCATGGACGCGGTGGCCGCCGCCACCGGCCTCGATCCGCTGGAGGTGCGCCGTCGCAACCTCTATGGCGGCGAAGGCCGCAACGTCACGCCCTACCATCAGACGGTGGAGGACAATGTCGCCCCGCAGCTGATCGACGAGCTGGCCGCCTCGTGCGCCTACGACGCCCGCCGTCGCGAGGTCGAGGCGTTCAATCGCGTGAGCCCGGTGCTAAAGAAGGGCATCGCCCTGACGCCGGTGAAGTTCGGCATCTCGTTCACGACGACCCACCTGAACCAGGCCGGCGCCCTGATCCACCTCTACGCCGACGGCTCGATCATGCTGAACCACGGCGGGACCGAGATGGGGCAGGGGCTGCACGTCAAGGTGGCCCAGATCGTCGCCCAGGCCTTCCAGGTCGACATGGCGCGGATCAAGGTCACCTCGACCGTCACCGACAAGGTGCCCAACACCTCGGCCACCGCCGCCTCGTCGGGCGCGGACTTGAACGGCATGGCGGCCCTGAACGCGGCCGAAACCATCAAGGCGCGGCTGGTGGCGTTCGCGGCGAAGAAGTGGAATGTCGAACCCCACGAAGTCGCCTTCACCCCCGACGGCGTCCGTGTGGGCGGCGAGACCTTCGAGTTCGGCTGGTTCGCCCGCCAGGCCTACCTGGCGCGGACCTCGCTGTCGGCCACGGGCTTCTACGCCACGCCCAAGATCCACTACGACCGCGCCACCCATACGGGCCGGCCGTTCTTCTACTTCGCCTATGGCGCGGCCTGCAGCGAGGTGCTGATCGACACCCTGACCGGCGAGATGAAGGTCACTCGCGCCGACATCCTGCACGACGTCGGCAAGTCGCTGAATCCGGCCATCGACCTGGGCCAGATCGAAGGCGGCTTCATCCAGGGCATGGGCTGGCTGACGACCGAGGAGCTAGTCTACGACGGCGAGGGCCGCCTGCGAACCCACGCGCCCTCGACCTACAAGATCCCGACCTGCGGCGACCGCCCGGCGCATCTGGACGTCCGGCTGTGGAAGGCCGGGCGTAATGTCGAGGCGACGGTGCACCGCTCCAAGGCCGTGGGCGAACCGCCGCTGATGCTGGCGATCTCGGTGTACAGCGCGATCAACCACGCGGTGGCGAGTGTCGGTGACTACAAGGTTCTGCCGCAACTGGACGCGCCGGCGACGCCGGAGGCGATCCTGATGGCGTGCGAGGATGTGCGAGCGAGGGCGCGCGATGCGTAACTGGGCCCGCGCCGCGCTTGCCCGCCTCGACGCCCGCGATGAGGCCGCCCTGGTCACCGTCCTCGCCACCGAGGGCTCGGCCCCGCGCGAGGCCGGGACCAAGATGGTGGTCTGGCGCGGCGGCCAGTCCGGCACGATCGGCGGCGGCAATCTGGAATACCGCGTCGCCGATCAGGCGCGGCGGATGCTGGACGGTGGCCAGGCCCACTTCGCGATCCAGGACTATCCGCTGGGCCCGCTGCTGGCCCAGTGTTGCGGTGGCCGGGTGCGCCTGTTTCTCGAGCGCCTGAACGACAACAGCCGCGACTGGCTGACCGAGGCGGCCAAGCGGATGGATGCGGCCCAGCCGTTCGAGGTCCGCACCCGCTTCGACCCGGGCGTCCTGGGCAAGGCCGTCGCCCCGATCCTGGCCACCGACGCCGAGGGCCCCTCCGTCTCGCTGGCCGGCGCGCCGGCCACCGCGCGTGGTGTCCGGCCGGACCTGGGCGACGTGCTGGTCGAGCGCGCCGACGCGCCGCGCCCGCCGCTGCTGCTGTTCGGCGCCGGCCATGTCGGCCAAGCGGTCGCCAAGGCCTTCGAGCCGCTGCCGTTCCGCCTTGCCTGGTACGACAGCCGGCCGGAGACCGCCGAAATCCCCGGCGTCCGTGTCGCCGAGCCGGCCGAGATGGCCGCCGCGGCGATGGGCGCGAGCTCGGACGCCTATGGCCTAGTGCTGACCCACGACCACGCCCTGGACTACGCCCTGGTCTCGGCCGGCCTGGCCGGCGGCGGCTTTGCCTACCTCGGAGTCATCGGTTCGAAGACCAAGCGCGCCCGTTTCATGAGCCGGTTGCGCGATGATGGTTTCTCGGACGTCGTGCTGACCCGCCTGACCTGCCCCATCGGCCTGCCGCACCTGAAGAGCAAGGCGCCGGAGGTGATCGCGGTTTCGGTGGCCGCCGACCTCCTGATGCGCCAGGAAGCGGCGCGGATCCGTAATGACGAAAGCCTGACCCGTGCAAGCATTTAGGGCGTCGATCCTCTACCTGCGGGAGGATCCGACCAGAAACGCGGAGGCGGTCGCCTTCCACGACGACGGCCTGTTGCTGGTCGAGGACGGCCGCGTGGTCGGCTGCGGCGCCTATGCCGAGCTGTCGCCGTCGCTAGGCGACACGCTGGTCGAGGACCTGACCGGTCATCTGATCACGCCGGGCTTCATCGACACCCACATCCACTTCCCGCAGGTCGACGTCATCGCCGCCCACGGCAAGCAGTTGCTGGACTGGCTGGAGCAGCACACCTTCCCGGCCGAGAAGGCCTTCGCCGATCCCCAGCACGCGGCCGACACCGCCGCCTTCTTCATCGACGAGCTGCTGCGCAACGGCACCACGACGGCCCTGGTGTTCGGTTCGGTGCACAAGGTCTCGGTCGACGCCCTGTTCGCCGAGGCCTTGGGCCGCGACATGCGGCTGATCGCCGGCAAGTCGCTGATGGACCGCAACGCGCCCGAGGGCCTCACTGACACGGTCGAGAGCAGCCGCGCCGACATGGAGGCCCTGATCGCCGACTGGCACGGCAAGGGCCGCCTCGGCTACGCGGTCACCCCGCGCTTCGCGATCAGCTGCAGCGACGAACAGCTGGCCATGGCCGGCGAGGTGCTGGCGGCGCATCCGACCGTGTGGATGCAGACCCATCTCTCGGAGAACCTCCACGAGATCAAGGAAACGGCGCGGCTGTTTCCGGCGGCCAAGGACTATCTGGACGTCTATGACGGTTTCGGCCTGCTGCGCGAACGCTCGGTCTTCGCCCACTGCGTTCACCTGAAGGGCGAGGCGTTCCAGCGGATGGCGGCCAAGGGCGGGGCGGTGGCGTTCTGCCCGACCTCCAACCTGTTCCTGGGCTCGGGCCTATTCCCGCTGGAGGAGGCCTGCGCGCTGGGGGTCAAGGTCGGCATGGGCACCGACGTCGGGGCCGGCACGACCTTCTCGATCCTCCACACCCTGGGCGAGGCCTACAAGGTCGGCCAGCTGCGGGGCGATGCGCTGGATCCGTTCCACGCCCTGTACCTGGCGACCTTGGGCGGGGCGCGGGCGCTGGACCTGGACGACAAGATCGGCAACCTCGCGCCGGGCAAGGAGGCCGATTTCGTGGTGCTGGATCTGGCCGCCACGCCGCTGATGGCGCGCCGACTGGCCGGGGCGAAGAGCCTTGAGAACCGGCTGTTCGCGCTGACGGTGTTGGGCGATGACCGGGTGGTGGCGCGGACGTATCTGGCGGGCGTGGAGCGGTACAGGCGGGGATAATTCGCCCCCTCCGCGCTGCGCGCTCCTCCCCCGGAGGGGGAAGAAGGAACGCGATCCTTCCGCCCGCCTTTGGGGGCGGACGACTGCGAAGCGGTCAGGTGGGGGAAGCCGCCTAAGCCGCCCCCATCGTCTCCGCGTAGAGCTTCAACAGCCGGTCCCCATCCACCGCCACGGTCGCCGCCTGGATCGGCTGGTCATCCCACGCCGACGGCCCAAACAGTTCACCCTCGACCTTCTGGCAGGTCTGGCCCAGGGCCACGCCCTCGGTCACCACCCGCACCGAGCCGCGGCGCAGCGTGAACAGGGTCGGGTCGATCACGAAGGCCACCGCCGCGGCGTCGTGGACGCAGCAGCCGACGATGCCGTCGCGACCGCCGTAGAAGGCGGCGTAGGGCTTGGAGATCTCATTCAGAAACACGCCGGCGTCGCCACCCGAGGCGGCGAGCGCCTCCATGTAGGCCGGGGTCATCACCACCTGAGTGGTCACGTCCAGGCTGACGGCGGTCAGGTTCCACGGGGCGGTGAAGACCTGGTCGGCGGCTTCCGGGTCGTTCCAGATATTGGCCTCGGCCACGGGGGTGACATTGCCCGGCTTGCCGGCCACGCCGAACGCGCCGCCCATGATCACCACCGATTTCAGCAGGGTCGCGACCTCGGGATCGGCCTTCAGGGCCAGGGCCAGGTTGGTCAGCGGGCCGACGGCGCAGAGCACCACCTCGCCCGGATACTGGCGGGCCAGGTCGATGATCGCCTGGTGGGCCGGCTTGGTTTCGGGTTGGCCCGGAACCAGGCCGGTCAGCTCGACATCGCCCAGGCCGTTCTCGCCGTGCACGAAGGTCGGCGAGGGGTTGCGCGGCCGGGTCAGCGGCTTGTCGGTTCCCTTGTAGATCGGCGCCGTCAGGCCGAAACGCTGCTTCAGGTAAAGTGCGTTGCGGGTCGTGGTCTCGATGTCGGAATTGCCGAAGATGGTCGTCACCGCGATCAGCTCGAGGGCCGGGCTGGCCTCGATGAACAGCAGCGCCATGGCGTCGTCGATGCCGGGATCGGTGTCGAAGATGATCTTGGTCGGGTTCGCGGTCGTCATGGGGCGGGCTCTAGCGCTTTTCTTCTTGTGACGCGAGGCGCTGGTCGGCCCCGCCTTGCATCAACGAAACATGGGCCGAGGCGACCTTCCAGCCGTCGGCGATGCGGATCCAGGTCTGGCTCTGGCGGCCGATCTTGCCGCTGTCGTCGCGGCGGAACTCGACATTGGCCACGGCGAAGTCCGTACCGAAGGTGGTGATCTGCGTCCGCAGCCGCGTGCGCGGCGGCGAGCCGCCGGTCCGGCCGAGACGGAAGGCGGCGATCTCGTCGAAGCTCCAGAGGTTCTCGGCGACGCCCAGCCGCACCGTGTGCGGCGCGTTCCAGAAGGCGCCGTCCAGCGCCGCGACATCGTTGCTCATCAGCGCCGCCTCGTAGGCGTCGACCAGAGCGGTTACCTCCGCCAGCACATGGGGATCGTTGACGATCATAGGGCGCCTTTCGGAGGGTGAGCGGCGAGGATCCCAGCGCGCTCCAGCCGGGTGGCGGCGGCGAAGGCCAGGTCCTCGCGCCAGGCCGGGGCGATGATCTGCACGCCGATCGGCAGCTGTCCCGGACGGTTCACCGGCGCGGCCAGCACGGGCAGGCCGACATAGCTGATCGGCTGGGTGAAGGCGCCCAGGTTCTTGCGCACCGAAACGGGGACTCCGTCCATCTCCATGGTCGCCTGGCCGATCGGCGGAGCGGGACAGACCGACGACGGGGCCAGCAGGATGTCGTAGCGCTGGAAGGCCGCCCGGACCTCGTCGCGGAAGACGGTGCGAAAGCGTTGCGCCGCGCGATGCACGCCCTCTGGCAGCAGGGCGCCGGCCAGCAGGCGGTCGCGGACGGCCGGGTCGTAGTCCATGGCTCGCGCGGCCAGATCGTCGTGATGCAGCTCGCCGCCCTCGAACGCGGTCAGGCAGAAGGCGGCCGCGCGGGCGGCCTGGGCGCCGGGGAGTTGCACGATGTCGCCGGCCTTCAGCGCCACGGCCACGCGGCCCAGGGCCTCCAGCACTTCGGGGAACGCGCCCTGTTGGAACCAGCCGCCCAGCACGCCGACCCGCAGCGGCTGATCGGCGAGGGCATTGAGGCGCTCCGACAGCGGCTCGGCCGCGCGCGCGCAAAGGGCGTCGCCTTGCGGATCCGGGCCCTGCAGCACGTCGTAGGCCAGGGCCAGGTCCTCGACCGACCGCGCGAAGGGGCCGACATGGTCCAAGCTCTCGACGAACGGGAAGACGCCCTGGCGCGACAGGCGGCCATAGGTGGGCTTCAGGCCGAAGACGCCGCACAGGCTGGCGGGGATGCGGATCGAGCCATTGGTGTCCGAGCCCAGGGTCAGGGGCGCGAGGCCCGCCGCCACGGCCGCCGCCGAGCCGCCGGACGAGCCGCCGGCGATGCGGCTCGGGTCGTGCGGATTGCGCACCGGCCCGTCGTGGGCGTTCTCGGTGACGAAGCCATAGGCGAACTCGTCCATGTTCAGCGCGCCGACCAGGATCGCCCCGGCGGCGGTCAGCCGCCGGACCAGGGTCGCGTCGTGGGCGGGGGCGGCGGCTTCGCGGCGGATCTTGGAGCCGGCCAGGGTCGACAGGCCCTCGATATCGAACAGGTTCTTGATCGCGAACGGCACGCCAGCCAGTGGGCCCAGAGGACGTCCCGCGGCGCGATCGGCGTCGATCGCGTCGGCCGCGGCCAGGGCGCGCTCGGCGGTCATGGCGGTAAAGGCGTTGATCCCGCCGTCCAGCCGGGCGATCCGCGACAGGGTGGCCTCGGTCACCGCCCGAGCGGTGACGTGGCCGGCGCGGACTTCGCCGGCGATCTCGACGACACTGCAGAAGCTCACGGTTCGAAGGTCTCCGGGATCTCGCCGGCGGCCTCACCCAGCGCGGCGACGAACAGCGCGGTCTGGGTGCGCAGCAGAGCGACGTTGTCGATCACGCCGGGCACGGCGGCTGTCGGCAGGCTTAGCCCGCGCTCGGCGGCGCGCGCGGCCGTCCAGGGACCGCTCTCGGCGTTGCCGAGTTCGAGAAAGGCCATCGTCTCCGGGTCCAACGCCATGCGGACTCGCTCCCACAAGTAAGAAAAAACTTCATACACCCGGGTTCGCTGGGCGCGCCAGTCCCGCTTGGCCTGGAAGCATGTTCCGCCCAACGCCGCAGCACTCTTCGTCCGGATCGCACGCCGTGAGGGCAGGCGCGAACGATCATCGTCACCGCGGCTCCCCAAAGCTTGGGTCCGCGCGCGTGTCGGGGCGTGATGCACATGTAAGAAGGAACTTACTTGATGGCGCATCAACGACTGGCTTCGGCCCCCGACACCGTCCGCTTCGGCATGTTCGACGCGGCCTTCGATCCCGTGCTGACGGTGAACTCTGGCGACAGCGTCACCTTCGAGTGCGTTTCGGGCGGGACCGAGGTGATGCCGCCGCCGGGCTCACCCTACGCCGTGCCGGCCGCCTTGCAGGCGATCCACGACAGCAATCCGGCGCGGATCGGTCCGCACATCCTGACCGGTCCCGTGGCCATCGCCGGCGCCGAGCCGGGCGACACCCTGGAGGTCCGGATCGAGGCGGTGGAGCCGAACAACGACTGGGGTTACTGCGCCGTGCGGCCGCTGGCTGGCACGCTGCCGGAGGACTTCCCCGACCGTTATGTCAGCCACATCGCCGTCGATCGGACGCGCGGGGTCTGCAAGCCCGACTGGGGTCCTGAACTGCCGTTGGCCCCATTCTTCGGCACCATGGGCGTGGCCCCGCCAGCCAAGTACGGCCGCCTGTCCAGCCGCGAACCGCGCGAGCACGGCGGCAATATGGACAACAAGGAGCTGGGGGCCGGCGCGACCCTTTACCTGCCGGTCTGGGTTCCGGGCGCGAACTTCTCGGTCGGCGACGGCCATGGACGCCAAGGCGACGGCGAGGTCTGCGTCAACGCCCTGGAGATGGGCTTGACCGGGACCTTCACCTTCGTGCTGCACAAGGCGGGGGACGTGGGCGCCTTCGCCTGGCCCCGGGCCGAGACACCGACCCACTACATCCTGATGGGCTTCAACGAGGATCTGGACCTGGCCATGAAGCAGGCCCTGCGCCAGGCCATCGACTTCATCACCGCGCGCTCGGCCCTGACGCGGGTACAGGCCTATCAGTTCTGCTCGCTGGCCGTGGACTTCCGGATCACCCAGACCGTCAACGGCGAGAAGGGCGTCCACGCCCTGCTCCCGAAGGGCTTGCTGTTCTGAGCGGCCGGTCGGTTAACCTGGAGTTGCCTTATACGGTTATCGCCTAAAGGAAGAAAAATTCACTTGAGATCCATCTTGGGTTGATTGCCAATGCCCCGGCCCCCAGTCCTGGGGGCTGGAGGGGTAGGCATGTATCTGACGGGAACCAACGGCGACGACATCCTGATCGGCGGCGCCGACGCGGACACCATTCTGGGCCTGAATGGAGACGACACGCTGCAGGGCGGCGACGGCGACGATCTGCTGGTCGGCGGGAATGGTGACGACACGCTCCTGGGCGAAGGCGGCAATGACACCTTGCAGGGCGAAAAGGGCGACGACCTGCTGATCGGCGGGGCGGGATACGACACGCTGGACGGCGGGGCGGGCAGCGACACAGTCAGCTATGCTGACGCCACGCCGGTGGGGTTCTTCAACTTCCTCATGATCAACCTGGCCGGCCAGTACGTCTCGGTCATCGGACCGGGCGGGGGGGCGGTGGATGCGTTGGTCTCGATCGAGAACGCCATCGGCTCGTCGGGCGTCGACTGGCTGGTCGGCAGCAGCGGCGACAACCGGCTCCTCGGCGGCGCGGGGGATGACCAGATCGCCGGCGGCGGCGGCGCCGACGTGCTGGATGGCGGCGCCGGCAATGACTCGCTCCAGACGGACATCGGCGTGACCAGCTTGCAGCCCGGCTCCCTGATGCTGGGCGGCGACGGCAATGACGCCTTCAGGAGCGGCAATTCGAACGACACCTTGCACGGCGACGCGGGCAACGATCGCTTCGAGATCCAGAACTACGCCACGACCCGGATCGTCGACGGCGGGACGGACGTCGACACCCTTGCGTTCACTGACGGCTTTGCCGCCTTTGCGAGCGGCGTCGTCTTCGATCTGAGCACGACGACGGCCCAAACCGCCGCCTCGGGCGTCGTTCTGACCGTGTCGAACGTCGAGAACGTTACCGGTTCCAACGCCGGCGACATCCTGTCGGGCGATGCGAACGCCAACGTCCTGAACGGCGGGACGGGGAACGATTACCTCTACGGTCGCGACGGCGACGACACCCTGTTGGGCGGCGACGGCGACGACGTTCTCGCCGGCGGAACGGGGGTGGACTTCCTGAACGGCGGCGCCGGCGCGGACACCTTCGCTTTCGCCGATGGGGATTCGCCCTCGACGGCCCCCGACACGATCACCGCCTTCGCCGCCGARGACCACATAGCGTTCGTCGACGGTCCCGCCGGGAGCGGCGCCAACTATGTCGAGTTGGAGACGCCAGATCCCGCGGCCGTCGACGCCCTGTTCGCCGGCGATGGCGTCCGTTACGTGGCGATGCAGGCGGGGGGCAGCGTCTTTCTGTACGCCGATCTGGGCGACGAGGGGACGAGCTTCGACAGCTTCATCGTCCTGACCGGAACCAGCCTCTCGGCGATCGACGCCGGTTCGATCCTGGGACTCTAGGACTACCTCCGCGCGTGGCGAAAATGCGCGACCAAGCTCCGGGGACGGTGGTCCCCGGAGCATCTTTCGTTCGAACGACGAGGCACGTGAATCCCCTTGTGGATAAGGCGTTTTCGTATCGAAACGAGACGCCACCGCCGGAATGACGCAAGGCTTATGCTTAATATTCCCCAAATGGCTGAATGTGGTTCGGTCCGCGTCTTGCACTCGCTAGGTAACGCTGAGGTTGCAGCTTGGTCTGGGGAGTTCGACGATGGAATTGCAAGGTACGCCGGGCGCGGACACCCTGACGGGCGGCGCGGACAACGACACGCTGTACGGCTATGCCGGCAATGACATCCTGAAGGGCGGCGCGGGCGACGACGTCCTGGCCGGCAACGAGGGGGCCGACAGCCTGCAAGGCGGCGACGGCGACGACTACCTGCTGGGCGGTCCCGGCAACGACACCCTCGACGGCGGCGCGGGCGGCGACTGGGCGGCCTACGAGGACGCCACCGCGGCCGTGAAGGTCGACCTTAGCATCACCATCGCCCAGAACACCGGCGGCGGCGGAACCGACAAGCTGATCGGCATCGAGCACGTCTACGGCTCGGCCTTCAACGACACCCTGATCGGCAACGCCGCCGCCAACATGATGGTCGGCGGCGAGGGCAATGACGTCGTCAGCGGCGGCAAGGGCGACGACACCCTGTGGGGCTCGGCCGGCAATGACACCCTGGATGGCGGCGACGGCGACGACTATCTGGTCGGCGGCGCGGGCGACGACATCGTCAAGGGCGGCGCGGGCTGGGACTGGTCGTCCTACGAGGACGCCACGGCCGGCGTCACCGTCGACCTCAACAAGACCAACGCCCAGAACACCGGCGGCGGTGGGACCGACACCCTGAGCGGCGTCGAGCACCTGTACGGGACCAAGTTCAACGACACCCTGACCGGCGACGCCAAGGACAACTACCTGTGGGGCGACGCGGGCGACGACAGCCTCTACGGCGGCGTGGGCGATGACCACCTGTCGGGCGGCGCGGGCAACAACTGGATCAGCGGCGGCGACGGCTTCGACACGGTCGACTACGCGTTCAGCGACAAGGGCGTGACGATCAACCTGAACATGGGCGCCCCGCCGATGGGCGGCGCCCCGCTGGTCGGCGATTGGCTGACCTCGATCGAAGCAGCGATGGGCTCGGCCTATGACGACGAGATCACGGGCAACGCGAGCGAGAACTACCTGTTCGGTGATGCGGGTGACGATCAACTGTACGCCGTCGGCGGCAACGACACGTTGGATGGCGGCGACGGCGACGACTATCTGGTCGGCGGCGCGAACAGCACCAGCAACCTGCTGATCGGCGGGGCGGGCAACGACTCGCTGCACGTGGGGCCGGGCTCCACGACCATCGACGGCGGCGACGGCGATGACTGGCTGCACGTCTCGCCGCCCATGGGCGCCGCCTTCCTGGGCATGACGATCGACCTGCGGATCACTGGCGACCAAGAGGTTGTTTCGGGCGTCCACGTCACGATGAGCGGCGTCGAGAACGCAAGCGGCGGCGCGGGCAACGATCACCTCATCGGTGACGCCAAGGACAATGTCCTGCTCGGTGGAAGCGGCGATGATCTCCTGGACGGCGGCGCGGGTTCGGACACCGCCTCGTATGCGGACGACGGCCTATGGGGCCCTGTCGTCGTCGACCTGGGCAAGAGCGTCCAAGCGCTCAGTGACGGGCGCGGAACCGACACCTACATCTCGATCGAGAACGTGATCGGCTCGTTCAGCGACGACACGATCACGGGCGACGCCGGGGCCAATCGCCTGAATGGCTACCGCGGCAATGACCGTATCTACGCCATCGGTGGCAACGATATCCTGGAAGGCGACAGCGGCGACGACCTGCTGGTGGCGACGATCGAGGGACCGTCCAACGACAAGCTGTATGGCGGCGTCGGCGACGACCGCCTAGTCACCAACAAGGCCGCCGCGCTCCTCGACGGCGGCGACGGAAACGACGTGTTCGACGTGCCGCACGTGGCCAGCATGGCCGGCACGGTCATGATCGACGGCGGCGCGGGCGTCGACACCCTGGACATGAGCGGCGCCTATGGCGCGATCGCCAACCTGACCATCGACCTGTCCGTCGGGGGCAAGCAGGACGTTGGCCAGGGGCAGTTCCTGGACATCAAGGGCGTCGAAAACGTCATCGGCGGCTTCGGCGACGACAAGATCAAGGGCGACGCCGGCGACAACGTGATGATCGGCAATGGTGGCTATAACATCCTGGACGGCGGCGACGGCATGGACCTCGTCAGCTATGCCGACGGCGGCAACACCGGCGTCCACATCGATCTGCGCAACACGATTCAGAGCGACCTGGGCGGGCGCGGCACGGACGTCCTGATCTCGATCGAAGGCGTGCGCGGCACGGCCTACGACGATGTTCTGATCGGCAACGACAAGGACAATCTGTTCATCGGCGGGGCGGGCGACGACATCATCGATGGCGGCGCGGGCGTTGACACCGTCAGCTACAAGGCGGACGGCGCGATTGGCGGCGTCTACGTCGACCTGCGACAGGAGAAGCAGTACACCGATAGCTACGGCACGCACGGCAACGACCGGCTGATCTCGATCGAGAACGTGATCGGCTCGTCGGACAATGACGTGATCATTGGCAACGATGACATCAATCACCTGTGGGGCGGGGTGGGTAACGACGACATGCTGGCCGTCGGCTACGGCGACACCCTGGACGGTGGCGACGGTGACGACCACCTACAAAGCGGCTACAGCGCAATCCTGATCGGCGGGGCTGGCAACGATTACCTGCAGGGTGGGGACAAGATCGACGGCGGCGCCGGTAACGACCGGCTGGAGCCGGGCTACTGGAGCGGCGCGATCGTCGTCCACGGCGGCGAGGGTGTCGACACGATCCTGTTCGACCGTTCGACCCTCGGCGGCGCCACCATCGACCTGTCCAAGACTGGGTCGCAAGCGGTGGACGCCAACCGCTCCATCGCCATCGAGGGCGTGGAGAACATCATCGGCAGCGGAGATTCTGATGTCCTGATCGGCGACGCCGGCGACAACGTCATCGACGGCAACGGCGGCTATCACGACATCATCAAGGGTGGCGCAGGCAACGACCGGATCATCCAGACCTGGAGCAACGGTGACTTCGACGGCGGCGACGGCGTCGACACGGTCGACTACAACGGCGTGAGCGGCCCCGTCGTGGCCGATCTCGTCAAAGGCTTGGCGACGACCGAGCGGGGTTCTGACACGCTGAAGTCGATCGAGAACCTGATCGGGAGCCACGCCGCCGACCAACTGACGGGCGACGCGAACGCCAACGTGCTGGACGGCAACGACGGCGACGACGTCCTGAACGGCGGCGCCGGCGATGACGTGTTGATCGGCGGTTGGGGCCAGGACACACTGACCGGCGGCGCCGGCGCGGACATCTTCAAGTTCCTCGGCGAGGGTCCCTTCCGCTCTAACCTCAAGTACGTCGACGTCATCACCGACTTCGGCGCCGGGGACAAGATGGCCTTCCTGGGCGCGCCGTCGACGGTCACCTTCGCCGACATCTTCAAGCTGGCCGACGTCACCGCGCTGTCAGATGCCGTCACGGCGACGATCGAGACCTATGCGAACCAGCACCTCGACGGGACGCTGTCGCAGAAGTACCTGATCATCGGCGTAGGCGCGGACACGTATGTGATCGCCGACACCAACAGCATCGTGCCCGGCTACGACCAGGTCGTCTTGCTCAAGAACGTCGTCTCGTCCCTCGTGACGGCCGACATGTTCATGGCCGCCTAACACCCCGCTCCACTTCCGCAACCACCGCCGCATCCCTACGTTGACGCTACGTCGGCGTAGGGACGCGCACCGCTCCCCGCCAGGCGTCCGGCATGAGTCCGGATCACCGGAGGGAAAGCGTATGAGATCGATCCTGCCCGTCGTCGCCTTGCTGGCGCTGGCCGCCTGTTCGCCCCAGCCCGCCGAGAAGAAGGCCGAGGCGCCCGCCGCCGCCGCGCCGACGGCGACCGCGCCCAAGCCGCCCAAGGCCGACATCCCAGCCGGCGACTACACGCTGGACAAGCACCACGCGACCCTGGTGTTCCGGGTCAATCACCTGGGCTTCTCGCACTATACGGCCGCCTTCGCCGACTTCGACGCCAAGCTGCATTTCGACCAGAACAACGCCGCCGCCAGCACGCTGGAGGCGACGATCAACCCCAAGTCGCTGACCCTGCCGGCCCCGCCCGAGGGTTTCCTCACCGAGCTGACCGGGCCGCAGTGGCTGAACGCGGCGACCTATCCGGCCATCACCTTCAAGTCGACCAAGGTCGAGACCACCGGTCCCGACACCGGCAAGATCACCGGCGACCTGACCCTGCATGGGGTGACCAAGCCCGTGACCCTGGATGTCACCTATAATGGCGGCTATGCCGGCCACCCGATGGATCCGCACGCCCGGATCGGCTTCTCGGCCAAGGGAACGTTCAAGCGCTCGGACTTCGGCATCGCGTTCGGCGTGCCCGCGCCGGGCACGACCATGGGCGTCGGCGACGAGGTCCAGGTCGCGATCGAGGCCGAGTTCAGCGGTCCGCCGCTGGCGACCGCGCCGGCGCCGGCGCCGGCCACGCCTCCGGCTCAATAAGATCTAGCGCGCGCCGCGCGTCAGATAGCCTTCGAGCAAGGCCAGGGCGTGGTCCAGCCGCGCCCTGCGCCACTCGGGGGCGGTCATGTCGGTATCCAGGGTGGCCGACAGCGAATAGCCGTTGGCCAGGTGGAACCGGCTCATCGCCGCGATGGTCACGTAGATCTGCACCGGGTCCAGGTCGGGCCCGAACAGGCCCTGGTCCTGACCGCTCTTGATCAGTTTCTCGATCGTGCGACGCAGCGGAAAGGCGGTCTCGGTCACCACCCGTGACTGGGCCGCGAACTTGCCGTGCTGCAGGTTCTCGTTACGCAGCAGGCCCTCGAAGCGCGGGTTCTTCTCGAAATAGTCGAAGGTGAAGCGCTGCAGCTCCAGGAAGCCCTCGAGCGGCTTGTCGAAGTCGATCTTCAGCTCGGCCTCGCGGGCCCGCAGGTCCATGTAGGCGCTTTCGAGGACGGCCATGTACAGGCCCTTCTTGTCCCCGAAGTAGTGGTACAGCATCCGGATGTTGCACTTGGCGGCCTTGACGATCTTCTCGATCCGGGCCCCGGCGAAGCCGGCCTGGGCGAACTCCTTCAGGGCCGCGGCGAGGATCGCCTTGCGGGTGCGTTCGGCGTTGCGCTTGCGCGGCGCTCCCCCCGCGGAATCGATGGCGGTCTCGGCCTTGTTCGCGTCCAGGACGGCGTCGGTCACGGAATCTTGGCCCCCTGCTTGATCCAGGCACCCAGTTGGGCGCGTTCCTCTTCGGTCATGCCGGTCTCGTTGCCAAGGGGCATGCTGGTCGAGGCCACCGCGCGTTCGTGGATTTTCGGCGCATAGGCGCGGATATGCTCAGGCGTGTCGAAGGTCGCGCCAAGCGGCGGGGCCGAGAAGCCGGCGTGAGTCGGCGCGGCGGCGTGGCACATGACGCAGTGCTTCTGGACGATCGCCTGGGCGGTAGCGAAGGGGACGGGGCTGTCGACCTTGACCTCGTCCTTGGGCTTGGTGCTGGCCACCACCGTGGCGGCGAACACCAGCATCGCGCCGTAGAACAGGAAGTCGTGCCGGATCTGGCCCAGGTTCTTGAGCAGGAAGAACTGCCGGATCGACACCCCGCCGGCGCTGATCATCGCCAGCAGCAGCCAGCTCAGGGGGTGGCCGGTGACCAGCGGATAGTGGTTGCTGATCATGATGAAGATGACCGGCAGGGTCATGTAGGTGTTGTGGACCGAGCGCTGCTTGCCCATCGCGCCCAGGCGTGGATCGACCTCGCGGCCGGCCAGCATGTCGGCGACGATCTTGCGCTGGTTGGGGATGATCACCAGGAAGACGTTGGCGACCATGGCCGTGCCGATGATCGCGCCGACGTGGATGAAGGCGCCGCGGTCGCTGAACAGCTTGCTCAAGGCATAGGCCGCGCCGGTGAGGGCGGCGAACCAGACGATCCCGAACCAGATCCCGCGCTGGCCCAGCGGCGAGCGGCACAGGGCCTCGTAGACCGCCAGCCCGCCGAAGATGAAGGCCAGGCCCGTGGCGATCGCCGCCGGCTGGCTGAAGGCGTGCTTGGCCGTGTCGATCAGATAGATCGGGGCCTGCCAGTAGTAGAGCACGATCAGTAGGGCGAAGCCCGACAGCCAGGTGGTGTAGGCCTCCCATTTGAACCAGTGCAGGTGCTCGGGCATGTGGGCCGGGGCCGTCATGTACTTTTGCGAATGGTAGAAGCCGCCGCCGTGCACGGCCCACAGCTCGCCCTTGACGCCGTCCTTCTCCGGAACAGGCGGGCGCAGATTGTTGTCCAGCCAGACAAAGTAGAACGAGGCGCCGATCCAGGCGACGCCGGCGATCACATGCAGCCAGCGCAAAGCCAGGTTCAGCCAGCCGGGAAGGTCGTATTCCATCTTATTCGGTCACCGCGTCGAGCAGTCGAAGCTTGGAGATCAGGCCGATCTGCGCAATCGCCTCGGCGATCTCGGCCGTCTCGTCATGGGCCAGGCGCGCCTGCATGGCCGCCAGGATCGAGGTCTTGTCGTTCAGCCGCACGGCGATGATGAACGGAAAGCCGAAGCGCGTGGCGTAGGCGGCGTTCAGGTCGTGGAAGCGGGCGAACTCCTCGGGGCTCAGCCGATCGAGGCCGGCGCTGGCCTGTTCGGAATTGCTCTCGGCGGTCAGGGTCTTGGCGATCGCCGCCTTGCCGGCCAGCTCCGGGTGAGCGCGGATCAGGGCCAGCTTGTCGGCGGTCGAGGCCGCGTCGAGCACGGCCATCATCGCGCCGTGCAAGAGCTCGACGCTGGCGAACGGCCGCGCGTCCCAGGCGCGCTCGACCACCCATGGGGAGAGCTCGAACGCGAACCCCAGGGCGGTGGTGAAGCCCGTCCGGTTCATGCTGTTGAGGCGGGCCAGGGTCAGGGGCGGGGCGCTCATGCCTTGGCCTCATGGGGATGGGTCGCGATCCAGTGGCGGGCAATGTCGATCCGCTTGGCCACCCAGACGCTGTCGTGCCGGGTGACGTGCTCCAGGAATCGCCGCAGCGCCCCGATCCGGCCGGGCTTGCCGACCACGCGGCAGTGCAGGCCGACGCTCATCATCTTCGGCGCGGTCTCGCCTTCCAGATAGAGGGCGTCGAACGCGTCGCGCAGATAGGTGAAGAACTGCTCGCCGGTGTTGAAGCCTTGAGCCGCCGTGAAGCGCATGTCGTTGGCTTCCAGGGTGTAGGGGACGATCAGCTGGGCGCGGCCGTGCTGGTCGTCCCAGTACGGCAGGTCGTCGGCATAGCTGTCGGCGTCGTAGACGAAGCCGCCGTCCTCGGCGACCAGGCGGGCGGTGTTGGGGCTGGTGCGGCCCTGGTACCAGCCCAGCGGCCGTTCGCCGGTCAGCCGCGTCTGGATCTCGATGGCTTGCTGGATGTGCTCCAGCTCCTGCTCTTGTGTGAAGTGCTGGTAGTCGATCCAGCGATAGCCATGGCTGGCGATCTCCCAGCCCGATTTCATCATCGCCTCGACGGCATCCGGGTGACGCTCCATGGCCTGGGCGACACCGAACACGGTCAACGGCAGGCCGAAGTCCTCGAACAGCCGCCGGATGCGCCAGAAACCGGCGCGCGAGCCGTATTCGTACAGGCTCTCCATCGACATGTTGCGCATGCCCTGGATGGGCTGGGCGCCGACCATCTCCGACAGAAAGAACTCGCTGACGGGGTCGCCGTGCAGGACCGAGCGCTCGGCGCCTTCCTCGTAGTTGAGGACGAACTGGACGGCGACACGGGCGCCGTTCGGCCACTGGGCCCGCGGCGGATGCTCGCCGTAGCCGATCAGGTCGCGGGGGTAGGGGCTCATGCCTTCCGCCCCCTCCGGGGGCGGACGACCGCGCATCGCGCGGTCAGGTGGGGGCAAGTGAGGCGAGTGTTCTGGACACTGGCCCCCTCCGCGCCTGTGGCGCTCCTCCCCCGGAGGGGGAAGAAGGTGACTACCGCCGCGCTCACGCGAACACCTTCGCCGCCGCGTCGACACCAGCGCCCGCGGGGGCGGCGAAGCCTTCCCAGCGCAGCACCGCTTCCAGCGCGGCCAAGGTCTGCAGCACCGCGTGCTTACGGGCGTTCACGCCCATGGTTCCGATGCGCCAGATCTTGCCGGCCAAGGGGCCGAAGGCCGCGCCGATCTCGATCTCGAACTCGGTGCGCATTCGCGCCTTCACCCGGTCGTAGTCGACGCCGGCGGGCGCGATCACGCCGGTGACATTGGTCATCTTGTGGGCCTGGTCGCCATAAACGGTCAGGCCCAGCGCCTCGATGCCCGCCACCATCGCCGCGCCGGCTTCGGCGTGCCGCGCGAAGCGGGCTTCCAGGCCTTCTTCCAGGACGATGCGGGCGCACTCGCGGGCGGCGAACAGCATGCTGGCCGCCTCGGTGTGGTGGTTCAGGCGCTTGTCGGACCAGTAGTCCATGATCATCGCCAAGTCGAAATAGTTGGAGGCGATCCGACGGCCGTTGCCCGTCATGCCGGGTCCCGCGAGACCCTTCTCGACGTGGCGGCGGGAGAAGATGTGGTCGGCGGCGCGGTCGCTGATGGTGATCGGGGCCGAGCCCGACGGGCCGCCCATGCACTTCTGCAGGCCGGCGGTGACGATGTCCGCCTGCCAGTTATCCACAGGCACGCTCAT
The DNA here is from genome assembly GCF_056401555.1 of Caulobacter sp. P4_E5. Taxonomy (NCBI): domain Bacteria; kingdom Pseudomonadati; phylum Pseudomonadota; class Alphaproteobacteria; order Caulobacterales; family Caulobacteraceae; genus Caulobacter; species Caulobacter sp. P4_E5. The sequence goes on along the minus strand of NZ_JBFUJD010000039.1, from coordinate 25,816 downwards.
GCCGCCCAGCGTCGCGGTGGCGTCGACATAGAGCAGGGCGTCGTGGCGGCGGCAGATCTCGCCGATGGCCTCGATCGGCTGGGCGATGGTGGTCGAGGTGTCGCCGTGCACGCAGGCGACCAGGCGCGGCTTCACGCGCTTGACGGCGTCCTCGACGGCCTGCGGATCGACGACCTGGCCCCACTCGCCCTCGACGAAGGTGACCTTGGCGTCGCAGCGCTCGGCGATCTCGGCCAGCAGCAGACCGAAGCGCCCGGCATTGACCACCACCACGTCGTCGCCGGGCGAGAGCGTCGAGACCAGCGCCGCCTCGATGCCGGCCCGCGAGGTGCCGTCGACCACGAAGGTCCAGCGGTTGGCGGTCTGGAACACCCCGCGATACAGCGCCATGACCTCGTTCATGTAGCCGGTGAACTCGGGGTCGAACTGGCCCAGCAGCTGCACCGACATGGCCCGCAGCACGCGCGGGTGCACATTGATCGGACCCGGGCCCATCAGCAGGCGGGCGGGGTGGTCGAGTTCCTTGAAGGTGTCGGTCATGTCGGTCTCAAAGATCTGTCATCCCGGACGACCCGAAGGGGCGATCAGGGACCGCCGGATGCGCCGGCGATTGTTGCGGTCCCGGCTCTCCGCTGCGCTGCGGCCGGGATGACAGAGAAAGGGAAAGCTTGTCCACGAACCCCAGCATGGCCTGGGCCGCCAGGGCGCAGTCGGCCTCGGTGACGGCCTCGGCCGGGTTGTGGCTGATCCCGCCCTCGCAGCGGATGAACAGCATGGCGACCGGGCACAGCCGCGCCATCACCATGGCGTCGTGGCCGGCGCCCGAGGGCAGGCGGCGGGCGGGCAGGGAGAGATCGGCCAGGGCCTCGCCCAGCAGGTCCATCAGCGAGGGATCGCAGGGGCTTTCGGCCAGAGCCTGCATCAGCTGGATTTCGGCCTTCAGGCCGCGCGCGCCGACGATGGCGTGGATCTCGGCGCAGACCGCGTCGGCGGCGGCGTCGCGGGTGGCCGAGGTTTCGGCGCGGATGTCCATCGAGAACTCGACCGCGCCGGGAATGACGTTGAAGGCGCCGGGCAGGGCGGTCACCCGGCCGACGGTGCCGACCAGGCCATCCTTTCCGGCGCGGCAGATCCGCTCCAGGGCCAGGATGCACTCGGCGGCGGCGGGGCCGGGATCCTTGCGCAGGTTCATCGGCGTGGTGCCCGCGTGGCCGGCGGTTCCCTCGATGCGGACCATCAGCCGCTTCTGGGCGGCGATGGCGGTGACCACGCCCAGCGCCAGGCCCTCGGCCTCCAGCACCGGGCCTTGCTCGATATGCGCCTCGAGGAAGGCCAGGACGTCCTCGGGCCGGCGCGCGGCGGATGCGATCCCGGCCGGGTCGCCGCCGAACGCGGCCAGGGCCTCCGCCACGGTGATCCCCTCGGCGTCCTTCATCTCCAGGGCGGTGGTGTCCAGCACGCCGGCGATGGCGCGGCTGCAGCTCATCGAGGCGGCGAAGCGCGAACCCTCCTCGTCGCCGAACGCCACCACCTCGATGGCGAACGGCAGGCGGCGGCCGGCGGCGCTCAGGGCCTCGACCAGGTCGATGCCCAACATGATTCCCAGAGGCCCGTCATAGCGCCCGCCGTTGCGGACGCTGTCGATGTGCGAGCCGATGATCAGGGCCTTGGCGCCCTGCGTCTCGCCCTCATAGCGGCCGATCAGGTTGGCGGCGGCGTCGCGGCGGACGCTCATGCCGGCGTCCTGCATCCAGCCGGTCAGGGCGGTCACGGCGGCCTCGTGAGCCGACGTCAGGAACCGGCGCGTCAGCTGGCCCTCGACCTCGCTATAGGGCGCCACGCCCAGCAGGTCGCAGCGCGCCTTGGCCCTCGCCCCGATGTCGACCGTCACGCTCACCTTCGATTCGACCCCCGCATCGTTCGACCGCCGAGACTCCAGGCGTAGCAGGAGAGACCCGAAAGCCTTGCCCGGCAACCGTCCCCGCGCTTCATTGACGCGCGGGCGCCTCGACAAGCGCCATCCATGACCGGCGGCGCCTAAGGCTAAGTCATAAACTACTTACTTATACGGGGCGAGGGGGGCCTACGCGCCCAGCCAAGCCTCCAGGTCCTTCAGCGCGCGCAGGCTCATCAGCCGCTTCTTGGCGCGGCCGCGTTCCTTGAGCGGGATCTTCTTGCCCTCCTCGTCGACCTTGGGGGTCTCGAGCGGGGGCAGCAGGCCGTAGTTGATGTTCATCGGCTGGAAGGACCCGCCGCCTTGGCCTTCCAGGTGGCCGCCGGTGATGTGCTCGACCAGGGCCCCGAGCGCGGTCGTCCCGGGCGGGGCCTCGATCGGCGCGCCCTTGCGGTCGGCGGCGGCGAAGCGGCCGGTCAGCAGGCCCATGGCGGCGCTCTCGACATAGCCCTCGACACCCGTGACCTGGCCGGCGAAGCGCAGGCGCGGCTGGACCTTCATGCGCAGCGACTTGTCCAGCAGCTTGGGCGAGTTGATGAAGGTGTTGCGGTGCAGGCCACCCAGCCGGGCGAACTGGGCGTTCTCCAGGCCCGGGATCATCCGGAAGGTCTCGGCCTGCACCCCGTGCTTCAGCTTGGTCTGGAAGCCGACCATGTTCCACAGCGTGGCCAGGGCGTTGTCCTGGCGCAGCTGGACGATGGCGTAGGCCTTGACCAGCGGGTCACGCGGATTGGTCAGGCCCACCGGCTTCATCGGCCCGTGGCGCAGGGTCTCGCGGCCGCGTTCGGCCATCACCTCGATCGGCAGGCAGCCGTCGAAATAGGGGACGTTCTCCCACTCCTTGAACTCGGACTTCGGGCCGGCCAGCAGGGCGTCAATGAAGGCCTCGTACTGGTCCTTGGTCATCGGGCAGTTGATGTAGGCCGCCGCGTCGCCGCCAGGGCCTTCCTTGTCGTAGCGCGACTGGCGCCAGGCGACGTCCATGTTGATCGAGTCGAAGTGGATGATCGGCGCGATGGCGTCGAAGAAGCTGAGCTGGCCCTCGCCCGTCAACGCCAGGATCGCCTCGGCCAGGGCCGGCGAGGTCAGGGGGCCGGTGGCGACGATGACGTTGTCCCACGCTTCGGGCGGCAGACCGGCGATCTCGCCCCGTTCGAGCGTGACCAGCGGATGGGCTTCCAGGCGGCGGGTGACCTCGGCCGAGAACCGGTCGCGGTCGACGGCCAGGGCGCCGCCCGCCGGCACCTGGTGCTGGTCGGCGGCCGACATGATCAAGCTGTCGCAGCAGCGCATCTCGGCGTGCAGCAGGCCCACGGCGTTGAACTGCCAGTCGTCCGAGCGGAACGAGTTGGAGCAGACCATCTCGGCCAGGCCGTCGGTCTGGTGAGCGTCGGTGCGGATCTTCTTTACTTGCCCTAGCGCTTCGCTGCTTGAGGGCGCGCCGGCCGCGTCGTCGCGGCGCATCTCGTGCAGGACAACGGGCACGCCGCTCTGGGCGATCTGCCAGGCGGCCTCGGAGCCGGCCAGGCCGCCGCCGATGACATGAACGGGCTGATAGGTCGAATTCGTGGTCATGGGGCGCCCTATACCCCCGGCTGTCGCTCGGCGAAACCTGGTGTAGGCTCCTTCCCTGCGCCGGGCCCTTCGCGCCTGGTGATCCTGGGAGGGGACATGGCGAGGTTTTCCGTGACCGAGGCGGCGACGGCCGGCTTCGGCGTGATCGGTCGCAAGCCTTTGGCGGTGGTGGGTTGGGCGGTCGCCCTGGCCCTGGCGCTGATGGTCCCGGCCGTCCTGTGCTTCCTGGCCATGGGCCCGGAGTTCCAGAAGCTGATCCAGCTGGCCATGACCCAGCGCGGCGGCGACCCCAGCCCCGAGGCGATGCAGCAGATGATGCAAGCCCAGTCGGGCATGACGGCTCTGAACTTGCTGTTCTGGCTGTGGTCCTCGTTCGTGAAGGCGGTGTTCTGCGCGGCGGTGTTCCGCGCCGTGCTGACGCCCGGCCAGTCGGCCTGGGCCTATTTGCGGGTCGGCTCGCGCGAGATGTGGCTGACCCTGCTGCTGCTGGTCGAGCAGGTGCTGGCGATGATCGCCGTCTTCGTGCTGGTGCTGCTGGTGGTGGTGCTGACCGCCATCGTCGCGGTCGGCGGCGGCGAGAGCGGCCGCATGGCGGCCATCGCCACGGGTTGCGTCGGCGCGCTGATCGCGTTCGGCGTCGTGTTCTGGGTGGCGCTGCGGCTGTCGATGGCCGCGCCGATGACCTTTGTCGACAACCAGTTCCGGCTGTTCGAGTCCTGGAGCCTGACCAAGGGCCACGGCTGGCGGCTGCTGGGCGTGGCCGTGCTGATCGTCGTCTTCATTCTGGGCCTGGAGATCCTGGTCGGCGGGGTGGTGGTCGGCGTCGCGCTGGCGGGCGGCTCGATGGCGGCATTGCATGACCAGGGCGCGCTGGAAGCGTTCATGGCTCGGCCGCCGCTCGCACTGCTGCGCGACCTGTGGCCGTGGCTGGCGGTGTTCGGAACGATCGCGGCCCTGTTCAGCGCCGTGGTCCAGGCGCTGTTCTACGCGCCCTGGGCCGTGATCCATCGGGCCTTGACCATGCGAGCGTAGCGGCCGCGTCACGGCGGCCCGAAATCCGCTCGCGTCCGCGCGACGCCATCGCCAGAACCGCGCCGAGGCCATAGATTGCGTCCGACGCGACGACTCGGTGGGCGAGGGGCGTGCGAGAGGGACTGGATCGGATGACGGACGGATCGGCGGGAGTCGGCGCGACCTTGCGCGCGGGCCTTTCCGACGTGGCGAGCGCGGCCCGCGACTGCTGGGGCGCCTTGGCGTTCGCGGTCGTGCTCACCGTCGCCGCCGGCGTCCTGCCGCCGGGCGCGCGCTTCGTGGCCGCGCTGCTGGCGGGGGTGATCGCCCAGGGCGCGCTGTTCCGCCGCGCCTTCGGTCGTCAGGCCGGCCTCAAAGGCCTGCGCTGGGGACGCGACGAGTGGCGGCTGCTGGCCGCGCAGCTGATGATCCTGGCCCTGATGCTGCTGATCGGCGCGATCCTGATGATCATCGTCGGCGGCGTGGCCCTGGGCGTGGCCCGCACCGCCGCGCCCAGCTTCGACGCCGGCTCCACCGCGGGCTGGAAGGCGGCCTTCGCCAGCGCCGGCCCGGCCGGTTTCGTCGTCGGCCTGGCGCCGCTGGCCAGCCTGGCGATCCTGATTTGGCTGGGTCTGCGGCTGTCGCTGTCGGCCCCGGCCACGGTCGAGCAGTCGGGCGTGCGGGTGCTGAGCGCCTTTCCGCTGACCCGGGGCCGGGTTCCGGCGCTGTTGGTGATCGGCCTGGCCATCGCCGTGCCGGTGGCGCTGCTCAGCATGGTGTTGAGCCTGGCGCCCGGGCAGGGGCTGGCCGTCGCCGCGGTGCTGTCGGTCTGCACCTACTTCTACGCCATGCCGGCCTGGACCGGATCGCTGGCCCATTTCTACCGCCACGGCGCGGCTTCGCAGGACCACCCCTAGATGTCTGTTCGCCCCGTCGACGCCGCCCTCGAGGGCCTGCGCACCATGCGGCGCAAGCCGCTGCCCGTGCTGGCCTGGGCGACCTTCTCGCTGGTCATGCTGCCGATCCTTGGCCTGATCGCCAAGATCGTGCTGGGCGAGGAAGGCCGCGCGGCCCTGAACGGCCGGGGCTCGTCGGCCGACCCGCGCGAGATCCTCGACCTGGTCACCCACCTGGGCGGGGTGATGGTGCTGCTGATCGCCCTGGCCCTGGTGCTGGGCTCGGTGCTGCAGGCGGCGATCATCCGCTCGGTGATCGAACCCAAGAACGACCGCTTCGCCTATCTGCGCCTGGGCAAGGAAGAGCTGCAGCTGCTGGTCGTGTCGCTGATCACCTGGGCCGCGGCCCTGGGCGTGACGGTGATCCCGTCCGGCGCGGTGGTGTTGGGCGCGGCGTTGCTGTCGGGCGCGGCGGCCGGCTGGTTCGCCACCCTGGGCGGCCTGGCCGTGATCGGCCTGTCGCTATGGGTCGCCGTGCGCCTGTCGCTGCTGGGCCCGCACGCCTTCTCGCACCATCACATCGACATCCGCGCCGCCTGGATCCAGACCCACGGCCAGTTTTTCCGGCTGCTGGGCATGTTCGCCCTGACCCTCGTCCTCAGCGCCCTGGTCTCGATCGTCGGCGCGACCCTGTCGAGCATCATCGCCAACGTTCTCGGCGGCGGCGTGGCGTCGACTGGCGGGGACGTGGTGGCCAGCCATCCGCGTCTGATCCTGACCCTACTGGCCAACCTGCTGCTGGCCCCGATCTTCCTGACCCTGCAGACGGTGATCCTGGTCGCGGCCCCGGCCAAGGCCTTCGCCCACCTGAACCAGGACGAGATCGACGCGGGGCTGCACGTTTAGGAGCGCAGGCTCCCAAACCTGTCATCCCGGCCGTAGCGCAGCGAAGAGCCGGGACCGCGGCGGGCGCGGAGCTTCCGGCGGTCCCGGATAGCCTCTACGAGGCTTCCGGGATGACAGGGTTTTTGCCTACGCCCCCGCGCTGGGCCGGGCCGCCATCCGTTCGCGCCAGGCCAGGACGTGCTTGGCCTCGGAGGGCGTCGAGAGGCCGGTGAAGTCGGCGAAGTCCAGGGTGGTCTGCCCCGCGATGTCGGCGATCGTATAGGTGTCGCCCACCAGATAGGGCCGGCCGTCGGCCAGCTCGCGGTCCAGCCACAGCTGGATCTTGGCGACCACCTCGCGGTTGGACTCGCCGAACTCGGTGTTCTGCTTCAGCAGATGCGCCGTGAACGGATGGGCGTGGCGCCAGAACATGCCGACCGGCACGGTCAGGCGGAACTCGATCCGCCGCGTCCACATCTCGACCTGGGCCTGCTCCAGCGCCGAGACCCCGAACAGCGGCGGGTCGGGGTGCAGCACCTCGAAATAGCGGCAGATGGCGACGGTCTCGCTGAGCATGGTTCCGTCGTCCAGCTCCAGCACCGGCACCTGTCCCAGGCTGTTGCGCGCCAGGTGCTCGGGCGACTTGTGGCCGCCTTGGCGCATGCCGATCGGGATCTCGGGGACCTCGACGCCCTTCTCGGCCAGGAAGATCCGCACCCGGCGCGGATTGGGCGCCGGCATGGCCTCGCCATAGAGCTTCATTCTTCCCTCCCGATGCACGACGACGCTCGCGGTCGCCTTTCAAACAGATGTTAGAGTTATGCCGGCCCTCACCGCAACCCCATGTGAAAAAGCAGCGTTGCGCCCTGTCGAAGCGGCGCGAACCTTGTTAGGCCTACCGCCCTGTTCGCCATCCGAATGAGCCTGTCATGTCCAAGTTCTCCGCCTCCGACGCGGCCTTCTCCGGTTTCCGCTTGGTGCGGGAGAACCTGAAGACTGTCGCCATCTGGGCGGGCGCCATGACGGTGCTGTCGATCCTGTCCAACGCCCTGGCGATCCAGTTCTTCGGCCCCAAGCTGGGCGCGTTCCTCAACTACATGTCCGACAACAGCACGCCGGATCCGGAGGAGCTGGTCCGCCGCGCGTCCGACCTGGCGCCGCTGATGCTGTGGTCGCTGCCCTACAGCCTGCTGCTGAACGGGGTGATCTTCGCGGCCCTGAACCGCCTGGTCCTGCGTCCCCACGACAGCCGTTTCGCCTATCTGCGCCTGGGCATGGACGAGGTGCGCCAGGCCGCCGTCTGGCTGCTGGTCAGCCTGGTGCTGATGGGCGTGCTGTTCTTCGGCTCGGCCCTGTCGGGCTTCTTGGGCGCGCTGGGCGGCCCGACCGGCGCCTTCCTGGCCCTGCTGTGCGGCCTCGGCTCGATCGGCGCGATGATCTATCTGGCCGTGCGTCTGTCGTTCGCCTCGGCCGTGACCTTCGACGGCGGCAAGATCACGCTGTTCCGCTCGCTGCCGGAGACCAAGGGCCTGTTCTGGCCGCTGGTCGGCGCCTATCTGCTGGCCGGGGTGATGAGCGTGATCGTCATCCTGCTGATCTGGATGATCGTCTACGCGGCCGGCCTGATCGCTTCGGGCGACTTCGCCGCCACTGGGCGGATGATGCGAGCCGACACCAGTTCCCTGCAGGCCTATTTCACCCCCGCCGGCATCGTCCAGGCCCTGTTCTCGGGCGTGTTCTCGGTGCTGACGACCCTGATCGTGTTCGGCCCCGCGCCGTCGATCTACCGCGAGCTCAAGGAGGGCGGCGCCGGCGGGGCGACGACCGAGGGCGGCTGGTAGGCGCTACGATCCTCGCCAAAGAAAGACGCCCCGGAGATCACTCTCCGGGGCGTTTCTGTTTCCAGCTGGGCGCCTAGGCTCGCTTGGCCTTCTTCAGCTCGGCCACTCGGGCCTTGCGGCGCTCCTCGTGGCGGTCGAGGACGTCCTTGAGGTAGCGGCCGGTCCAGCTGGCCTCGACCCCGGCCACGTCCTGGGGCGAGCCCACGGCGACGATCTCGCCGCCGCCGTCGCCGCCCTCGGGGCCGAAGTCGATCAGCCAGTCGGCGGTCTTCACCACGTCCAGATTATGCTCGATGACGACCACGGTGTTGCCCTGGTCGGCCAGCTCGTGCAGCACCTCGAGCAGCTTCTTGGTGTCCTCGAAGTGCAGGCCGGTGGTCGGCTCGTCGAGGATGTACAGCGTCCGGCCGGTGGCGCGGCGCGACAGCTCCTTGGACAGCTTCACCCGCTGGGCCTCGCCGCCCGACAGGGTCGTGGCCTGCTGGCCGACCTTGATGTAGCTGAGACCCACCCGCTTCAGCGTCTCCATCTTGTCGCGGATCGGCGGCACGGCCTTGAAGAAGTCGGCGGCCTCCTCGACGGTCATGTCCAGGACGTCGGCGATCGTCTTGCCCTTGAACACCACGTCCAGGGTCTCGCGGTTGTAGCGCTTGCCCTTGCAGATATCGCAGGTGACGTAGACGTCCGGCAGGAAGTGCATCTCGATCTTGATGACGCCGTCGCCCTGGCAGGCCTCGCAGCGGCCGCCCTTGACGTTGAAGCTGAAGCGACCCGGGCCATAGCCACGGGCCTTGCTCTCGGGCAGGCCCGCGAACCAGTCGCGGATCGGGCCGAACGCCCCGGTATAGGTGGCCGGGTTCGAGCGCGGGGTGCGGCCGATCGGGCTCTGGTCGATGTCGATGACCTTGTCGAACTGCTCCAGGCCCTCGATCCGCTCGTGCGGCGCGGGGGCGTCGCTGGCGTTGTTCAGGCGGCGCGCGGCGGCCTTGTACAGGGTCTCGATCGTGAAGGTCGACTTGCCGCCGCCCGACACGCCGGTGATGCAGGTGAAGGTCCCGACCGGGATCTCGGCCGTGACGCCCTTCAGGTTGTTGCCGGTGGCGCCGACGACGCGCAGCATCTTCTTCTTGCTGATCGGCCGGCGCTGTTCGGGCACCTCGATCTCGCGCACGCCGGTCAGATACTGGCCCGTGACGCTGTTGGGGTTGGCCATGATCTCGGCCGGCTTGCCCTGGGCGACGATCTCGCCGCCGTGGACGCCCGCGGCCGGACCCATGTCGATTACATAGTCGGCGGTGAGGATGGCTTCCTCGTCGTGCTCGACCACCAGCACCGAATTGCCCAGGTCGCGCAGACCCTGCAGCGAGGTCAGCAGGCGGGTGTTGTCGCGCTGGTGCAGGCCGATCGACGGCTCGTCCAGCACGTAGAGCACGCCCGTGAGGCCAGAGCCGATCTGGCTGGCCAGGCGGATGCGCTGGCTCTCGCCGCCGGACAGGGTGCCCGAGCCACGCGACAGGTTCAGGTAGTCGAGACCGACGTCGACCAGGAACCGCAGGCGGTCGTTGATTTCCTTCAGGATCCGCCGGGCGATCTCCATCTGCTTGTCGGTCAGCTGGCCTTCCAGGCCGGCGAACCAATCGCGGGCCGGACGGATGGCCAGCATCGAGACCTCGGCGATGTCCATGCCGGCGATCTTCACGGCCAGGGCTTCCGGCTTCAGGCGCTTGCCGTGGCAGGTCTCGCACGGCGTGTCGGACTGGTAGCGGCCCAGCTCCTCGCGCACCCAGCTGCTGTCGGTCTCGCGCCAGCGGCGCTCCAGGTTCGGCAGCACGCCCTCGAAGGGCTTCTCGACCTCGTACTTGCGGGCGTTGTCGTCGTAGACGAACTTGATCTTCTGGCCCTTGGAGCCGTTCAGCACCACGTCGCGAGCGTCCGGCGACAGCTTGTGCCAGGGCTCGTCCATCGAGAAGCCGTAGTGGCGCGCCAGGGCCTGCAGGGTCTGGGTGTAGAGCGGCGAGGGGCCGCGCGACCACGGCGCGACCGCGCCCTTGTGCAGGCTCTTGTCCTTGTCGGGGATCACCATGTCGGCGTCGAAGGCCAGCTTGGCGCCCAGGCCGTCACAGACCGGGCAGGCGCCGGCCGGATTGTTGAACGAGAACAGCCGCGGCTCGATCTCGGCGATCGTGAAGCCGCTGACCGGGCAGGCGAACCGTTCCGAGAACAGGATGCGCCTGGGCTCGGTCTGGCCTTCCTCGACATTGGCGAATTCGGCGACGGCCAGACCATCGGCCAGGCGCAGGGCCTGCTCGATGGAGTCGGCCAGGCGCTGTTCCATGTCGGGCTTGGTCACCACGCGGTCCACGACCACGTCGATGTCGTGCTTGAACTTCTTGTCGAGGACCGGGGCGTCCTCGATCGGATAGTACTCGCCGTCGATCTTCAGCCGCTGGAAGCCGGCCTTCTGCCACTCGGCGATCTCTTTTCGGTACTCGCCCTTACGGTCGCGAACGACGGGAGCCAGCAGATAGAGGCGCGTGCCCTCGGGCAGGGCGGTGATCTTGTCGACCATCTGGCTGATGGTCTGGCTCTCGATCGGCAGGCCGGTGGCCGGCGAGTAGGGAACCCCGACCCGCGCCCACAGCAGGCGCATGTAGTCGTGGATCTCGGTCACCGTGCCGACCGTGGAGCGCGGGTTGCGCGACGTGGTCTTCTGCTCGATCGAGATGGCCGGCGACAGGCCCTCGATCAGGTCGACGTCGGGCTTGCTCATCAGTTCCAGGAACTGACGGGCATAGGCCGAAAGGCTTTCCACGTAGCGACGCTGGCCCTCGGCATAGATCGTGTCGAAGGCCAGGGACGACTTGCCCGAGCCCGACAGGCCGGTCAGCACGACCAGCTCGCCGCGCGGGATGTCGACGCTGACGTTCTTCAGATTGTGCTCGCGGGCGCCGCGAACGCGGATGAAGTTCAGTTGTTCAGCCATGTTTTCCGGAACGTTGGACCGCGCGATTGGTCGCGGCGCAGCGGCTATATGTAGGGCTCAACCCGCGAATTAACACAAGAACAAGATGCGAACAAATGTCGCGCGCGTGGGGCGTCGTTTCTGCTGACAGCCAGTGTCAGCAGTGGGGGCGGCGGCCGGCCGCGTCCAGGGCGCCGCTTGGCCATGTTCGCGCCTCGAAAGCGGCGCTATCGAAACGCGTCCTGCCTGCCGAGCTTAACTAGAAGTGGCGGGCGCATGGGGCGGGGCGGGCGGACCAGGCGAGCGATCGCCGCGGCGGGCGGCGTGCTGATCAACGGCCTGATCCTGGCCGCCCTGGTTCTGGTCGAGCAGGCGCCGCCGGTGATGGAGGACCAGCCGGTCATTGTTCTCGAGCTGGAGCGGCCGCAACGGCGGGCAGTGTCGCGATCCCCATCGGCGGTCTCGCGCGCCGCGTCGACCTCGCCGAGATCGAGCCGCGAAGCGCCGGCGTCGTCGGTTGTCGAAAACGGAGAACCCGCCAAACCGGCGCCGGCGGCGCCCGAGGTCGATCCAGCCTGGCGCATTGACCGCCAGACCCTCGATCGCTGGCGGTTGAGCGAGGGCGTCCCGGCCGCGAACTGGGGCCGCTATTCTCGCGCCTGCATAGGCCTGAGCAGCGAGCACATGACGCCCGACGAGAAGGCGCGGTGCTACGGGAGCTGGAACGACAGGAAGGACAAGCGCCCGTCGCCCAACTTCATCGGTCCGATCGATGAGACCAAATGGGAGACGCCCGAACCGAAGCTCCCGTCGATCTACGACAAGGACGCCCGCCGCCAAGAGCGGTGCCGCGACTATCGGCGCGGGCGGACGCCGGGCTTCAGCGAGCGCAACCTCGCCTCCACCGGCAGTCCGCCGCCCAGCCTGCGCGAGAAGGGTTGCTTCTAGTCCAGCCGCGCCGCCGCCAGGATCGGGCCGCCGTCCGGCGCCTGAACCAGCACCGCCGTGCGATAGGCGGGATCGGGCGAAGCCGGCGAGGCGAAGCTCACGGCCGCGCCGCTCCAGCCGCCCAGGCGGGTCAGCTGCCGGACGATGTCGCGGTGGGGCAGGGTCTTGCCGCCGTTCTCGCCGCGTCGGATCGACACCTGCTGGACACGGGGATCGTAGCGCACCAGCCAGACGTCGGCGGCCCGTCGCGGAGCGCGGCCGGCGGCGATCTGCACGCGACCGGCGGCGCCGACGATGCGGGTGTCGCTGGCCGGGCGGGCGCGGCGCAGGGCGGCTTCGACGTCGCGGGGGTCCATGCCGACGAGGCTGTCGCGGCCCTCGACCACCATCTCCGGCGTGCCCAGCTGGGCGCCCAGCGCCCGCGCATAGGCCCGCTGGCGGTCGGTATAGGCCTTGGTGGCGAAGGTGTCCTTCCAGCCCAGCTGGTCCCAGTAGGTGACGCCGAAGCTGAGCGCCAGCACGTCGGGGCGGCCGGCGATGGCGTTGAGGTTGGCGTTGGCCGGCGGGCAGGACGAGCAGCCCTGGCTCTGGAACAGCTCGACCACGACCGGACGGTCGGCGGCGACGGCCGGCGCGGCGATGGACAGCAGAGCGAAGGCGGCGAGCACGGGCTTCACGGGAAACCTCCCGAATAAGTTACTGGAGGTGAATACGAAGCGTCGAAGGCCAAGGTTACAGCGGCGGTCGACGAAAATGCGACGAACCCGGCCATCGCCAGGGACCTTGGCCGTTGAGACTCGCTAAACCCTGTTTGGAAGCGGGTTCTTCAGTCCACGCATGATCTAACCGCCAAGATCGGGCGGGGGCTCGAACCTCTAGAAGGAGCGAGCCATGGCCAAGAAGGCCGCCAATGCCAAGCAGGGCGCCAAGCTGGACGCGTTCGACGCGCTGAAGGTGCGGCAGCGCTCGATCATCATCGACATGATGGTGTTCTGCGGCGGGATCGGCTCGCTGGTCTGGGTGCTGCGCGAGATGGCGTCGACCTAGAGAGCGATCTCGAGGGGGAAGCCCTTTCCGCCAAACCTGCCTTCCTCGCCCTCGTGGCGAGGACCCATGGCGCGGCCAGGCTCGGTGGTTATCCGAGGGCGCCGCCAGTGTGGGCGAACGCCGTCCGGCGCGACGATAGCTGAACCCTAGGCACAAGGCCTAGGGAGGCGGAGTAAGCCGGATGGCCAAGTTCCAAACCTAAGCCCTATCGATCCGCGCGGCGTAGCAGCCCCACTTGGCGTAGTGGGCGTGCAGATAGGCGATCTCCGGATCCTCGAACAAGGTCGCGATCAGGTCGTCGGCCCTTGCGCCCTCGACGATGTCGGCGGCGCGCATCATGCCGTCCTGGTCGAAGGCCCGCAGCGCCAGCAGGCGGCGGCGCAGGGCGGGCGGCATCACGTCGACCGTGGCCACGGGTTCGACACCCTCGCGCACGAAGATGGCGTGGCTGGCGCGGAACGGTGTCGGGGCGCTCTGGTGCTCGTAATTGACCAGGATCAGGGTCTCGCCCGGCTGGGCGTCGTCCAGGCTGACGCGGCAGGGAAAGCCCAGCGGCGCGTCGGCGACCACGCGACGGGCGCCGTGGGCGGCGAGCGCTTCGTCGTCCATCGAAAACAATGGGACGAACGGTTCGGCGGGCAGGCTGGTGACGGCATAGGCCATGAGCGGCTCCTCTCTGTGGCCCCATCCTCGCGCCGCCACAGGATCGGCGACACCCGATCCTTGCGATGACCAGCTCAGCTTGCCGAACCGCGTTCGCGGGCGTAGAAGCCGCCGCTTCCCATCCAATGGAGGCTCCCATGATCAGCAAGCCGGAAGACCGCTTCGTCCTTCCCGTTTCCCTGACCGTGGGGTCGCATGTCCTTCGTCACCTTGGATTCCGTCGCCGCCGCCACGCCTGACGGCCGGCTTCTCTTCGACAATCTGAACCTCGCGATCGGGGCCGAGCGCATCGGCCTGGTCGGGCGCAACGGCGTGGGCAAGTCCAGCTTGCTGGCGCTGATCGCCGGGTTGCGCCCGCCGCTGTCCGGAACCGTCACGCGCTCCGGGACGGTCGCCGCTTTGGATCAGGCGCCGGACCTGTCGCCCGCCGCGCGGCTGGTCGACCTGCTGGGCGTCGGCCCGGACTGGGACCGCCTCTCGCGGATCGAGCGCGGGGAGGGCGACGAGATCGACCTGTCCGACGCCGACTGGACGCTGCCGGCGCGGCTGGACCAGGCCCTTGCCGATGTTGGTCTCTCCGGCCTCGACCCGGACCGACCGGCGACGGCGCTATCGGGCGGCCAGGCGACCCGCGCCGGCTTGGCGCGCCTGCTGATCGCCGAGCCCGACGTGCTGCTGCTGGACGAGCCGACCAACAATCTCGACGCCGAGGCGCGCGAGATCGTCGGACGGGTATTGGCCCGCTGGCGCGGCGGAGCGGTCGTGGTCAGCCACGATCGGAGCCTGCTGYGCGGCATGGACCGGATCGTTGAGCTCTCGTCCCTGGGGGCACGTTCGTACGGCGGCGGCTGGGACCTCTATGCCGATCGCAACGCGCAGGAGGCCGAGGCCGCCCAGCGCGACCTCGACCACGCCGAGCGCGAGGTTCGCCGCGTCGCCCGCGAGGTCCAGGTGGCCCGCGAGCGCAAGGACCGCCGCGACGCCGCCGGCAAGCGCTTCGCCGATCGGGGCGGCACGCCGAAGATCCTGCTGGGCATGATGGCCGAGCGGGCCGAGAACAGCGGTGGGCGCGAAGGCAAGCTCGCCGACAAGCTGGCGACCCAGGCCCAGGAGGCCAAGGCCTCGGCCGAGGCCCGCGTCGAGCGCGCCCGGACGCTTGGCTTCGACCTGCCGTCCAGCGGCCTGTCGGAGGGACGGACGGTGCTGAGCTTCGACGACGTCGCCTTCGCCTGGCCGGACGGGACGGCGGTGATCGAAGGCCTGTCGTTCAGGATCGTCGGACCCGAGCGGGTGGCGGTGTCCGGTCCGAACGGGGCGGGCAAGACGACCTTGATCCGGCTGGCGACCGGCGACCTTTTGCCGACCGCCGGCGACGTGAAGCTGTCGGTCCCGCTCGCCCTGCTGGACCAGCGGGCGGCGCTGCTGAACGACGACGAGACGATCCTCGAGAATTTCCGCCGCCTGAACCCGAAGGCGAGCGTCAACGACGCCCACGCGGCCCTGGCGCGGTTCCTGTTCCGCAACGTCGCCGCCCACCAGGTCGCCGGGACGCTGAGCGGCGGCGAGCGGCTGCGGGCGGCCCTGGCTTGTGTGTTGTGCGCCGCCGTCCCGCCACAGCTGCTGATCCTGGACGAGCCGACCAACCACCTGGATCTGGCCTCGATYGAGGCCGTCGAGGCGGCGCTGTCGGGCTATGACGGGGCGCTGCTGGTGGTCAGCCACGACACCGACTTCATGGCCGCGATCGGCGTGGACCGGACGATCGCGCTCAAACCAGGTGACGCCGCCGGCGATCTTCGCTAACTCTATGTGACCGGTAACATTGGACTCGATCCAATGACCCGGAAACGCAGGGAAGACGAGATGGACGGCGGTCGGGACCACCCGCTTCGAGTGACGTTGAGCGAACTGATGCACCTGCGGGCGCTGCCGCTGGACCGCGCGCCGGTCCGCCTGCGCCAATGGGTGTTCCTCGTCGAGCCCGAGCAGCGGGCGGCGGAGGCGGCGTTCATCTCCCTGTTCGCGCCGGGCCAGGATCCCGCCGCCGGTCGGGTCGTCGTCGAGGACGAAAAGGGCGGCTGGCTGTGGGAGCGTCACCAGGAGTTCTCGACCTGGACCGGGTTCGCCTACGGACGGCTGGGCGACGACCTGGGCTTCGAGTCCCAGCCCGAGGAAAGCGCCTTCTGGCTGGACGGCGCGCCGGGCCAGGTGTTCCGGGGTGTCGAGATCTCGGTCTCGGCCCCGGGCGGCAAGCCGCCGACCGACGCGGCCCTGGGCCGCCACATCGACCTGGCGCGCTGCGTCTCGTGCGAGGTGTTCGACGGAGCGGCGCGGATCTGGACCGACTTTCGCCTGCGCGAGGGTGGGACGGGCCGCATCCATGTCCACAATATCAGCCTGGCCAATGACGAGGTCTCGCGCCTGGTCCAGACCCTGCTGGAGATCGGCAACTATCGAAAGCTGGCCCTGATCGGCTTTCCGCCGGCCCGCGAGCTGCTGGCCTGGCTGGACGGGGCCGAGGCGCGGTTGGCGGCGATCACCAGCGGCTTGGCGGCGGGGGAGGACAGCCAGAGCGTCCTCGACCACCTGCTGACCCTGTCGGCCGAGATCGAATTGCGGGCGGCCGACAGCCGGTTCCGTCGCGGGGCGACCGAGTCCTACCACCGCCTGACCCTGGATCGGCTGGAGGCCCTGCGCGAACGCCGCGTCCCCGGCCACTCGACCATGAGCGAGTTCATCGCCCGGCGCCTGTTGCCGGCCATGCGCACGCGCGAGGCGGCCGATCGGCGGCTGGACGACCTGTCGCTGCGGGTGGCCCGTAGCGGCGACCTGCTGCGCACCAAGCTCGGCCTGGCCCAGGACCGCCAGAACCAGGAGACCCTGCGCGGCATGGACGCCAGCCTGCAGCTGCAGACCAAGCTGCAGGGCCTGGTCGAGGGCCTGTCGATCTTCGCGGTCGGCTACTATGTGCTGGGCTTGCTGGGCTATCTGCTGAAGCCCTGGCTGCACGGCTGGCCGGGCAGCGGCGAGCGAGTGCTGTCGGCCTTGGTTCCGCTGGTCCTGATCGCCGTGGCCGCCAGCCTGCACCGGCGCAAGAAGCGGTTGATCGACGAGGGGCGCTAGCGCGGCCGTCGCCTGCGGCCTAAGGGAACGCGACCACGACGAAAGACGCGCGCCTGGACCTTTCCGCCTTCATCCAAGACCGCCTGCCGCTGGAGCCCGTGCCGGGCGTCCCGGAGATTCGCCTTCACAGGGCCGGACCGCGCAGCGGGCTGATGCGCCTGGCGGAGGCTGATCCGGACTTCGGCTCGCCCTATTGGGCGCGGCCGTGGGGCGGCGGCCTGGCGCTGGCGCGGCACGTTCTGGATCATCCCGAGGTCGTCGCCGGCAAGACCGTGCTGGATCTCGGCGCGGGCTCGGGTCTGGTGGCCATCGCGGCCGCCCTGGCCGGGGCCAGTGCGGTGAGGGCGGCCGATGTCGATCCCTACGCGATCACGGCCACGCGCCTGAACGCCGCCGCTAACGGCGTCGCGGTCGAGGTGATCCACGGCGATCTGACGGTGGGCGCGCCGCCGGAGGTCGCGCTGATGCTGGTGGGAGATCTCTTCTACGACCCGGACCTGGCGGCGCGGGTCACGGCCTTCCTGGAGCGCTGCGTCGTGGCGGGCATCGAGGTGCTGATCGGCGACCCCTGGCGCGCCTTCCTGCCGACCGACCGCCTGCGGGTCGTGGCCGAATATCTGGTAGCCGATTTCGGCGACCCCGACGGCGCGGCGCGGGCCGCGGCGGTGTTCGAGCTTATTGGGTAACTTTCAGCCCACACCAAATCCGCCTTCCTGGGCCTTGTGCCCAGGACCCATCGTTCAGCCGGCTTTGTCTTGAAGGCGCGGACGCCCACGCCGGCGGGAGCAACGGCCTTAGGTCGCGCCTAGCCGCGCCATGGGTCCTGGGCACAAGGCCCAGGAAGGCAGTGAAGAGTAGCTCAGGCGACTACAGGCTAACCCCTAGGCTTTCCGGTTCAGCGTGATCGCCGCGCCGTGCTGCGGGCGGTCGTTGATCATCGCGCCGGCGCCGTAGGTGGTGGCCGGAGCGGCGCGCTGGTTGGCGATTTCCTGGGCCACGGCGTGGACCAAGCCCTCGGTCACCGTCTTGGCGGCGGTCACGGCGCGCGCTTGCCGYGCCAGGACCGCGTCGAAGGCCTCGGTGGCGCGCATCAGGCGCTGGCGCAGCTCGGGCCGCGCGGCCTCGACCAGGGAAACATTAGCCCGCACCCGCATCGACTCGTGCCGATAGACATTGGCCAGCTTGGCGGTCTCTTCGACGTACTGCGCCGCCTCGTGCGGGCGGTGCGTCTCGAACGCGTGGGCTTCCTTGGCGATCAGGTCGGTCAGGCGTTCGGTCAGCAGGATCAGCTGGTGGACGCGATCGTCGGCGTCGATGGCGGCGATGGCCATGGGGCTACTCCTTCAGACCTTGCAGTTTCAGCATTTCGCGCTGGATGGTGGAGGCCAGACCGATGCCGCCGGACTGGGTGACCTGCTTGGACATGGCGTCGGTCAGCACCGACTTGAACATCGCCTCGCCCTGGCCGCCGCCGAACGGTTCGGAGGTTTTCACCCCCTCGAACATCTGCTGCATCATCACCGACATGAACGAGGACTCGAAGGCCTTGGCCGTGTCGGCGATCTTGGCGCGTTTGGCCTTTTCCTCGACCGAGGCGACGGCGCTCTTGGCGGCCGCGGCGACGGTGTCGATCTTGGCGGCGACGCCGGTCAGGGCGGAGAGGGCGCTCATCACATCACCTCGATGTCGGCTTGCAGGGCGCCCGCGGCCTTCACGGCCTGCAGGATCGAGATCATGTCGCGGGGCGTGACGCCGAGGGCGTTGAGACCGCCGACCAGGCTCTTGAGCGACGGCGAGCCGCCCAGGGTGATCAGTTGCTTGCCCTTTTCCTCGTCGACGCTGACCGTCGACTGCGGGACGACGCGGGTCTGGCCCTGGCTGAACGGGGCCGGTTGGCTGACCGCCGGGGTCTCCTGGACCGAGATGGTCAGATTGCCCTGGGCGATCGCCACCTTGCTGATGCGGACGTCGTCGCCCATGACGATGACGCCGGCCACTTCGTCGATGACCACCTTGGCCGGGGAGTCGGGCTCGACCTCCAGGTTCTCGATGTTGGTCATGAAGCTGATCATGTCCATGCCGGGCGGGGCGCGGACGGCGACGATGGTCGGGTTCTGAGCCTGGGCGCAGCCGGGGAACTTGGCGTTGACCGCGTCGGCGATGCGGCGCGAGGTCGTGAAGTCCGGATTGCGCAGGGTCATGCGCATGATGTCCATATTGACCATCTGGAAGCCGGTCTCGCGCTCGATGATGCCGCCGGCGGCGATGCGCCCGGCGGTCGGCACGCCCTTGGTCACCGAGCTGCCCGAGGCGCCGCCGGCCGAGACCGAACCGGTCTGCACGGTGCCTTGGGCCACGGCGTAGGTCTGGCCGTCCGCGCCTTGCAGGCTGGTGACCAGCAGGGTGCCGCCCAGCAGACTCTTGGCGTCGCCCATGGTCGAGACCGTGACGTCGACCTTGGAGCCCGCCGCCGAGAAGGCCGGCAGGTTGGCGGTGACCATGACGGCGGCGGTGTTCTTGGTGTTCAGGTTGCCGTCGCGGACATTGACGCCCTGACGCTCCAGCATCGCCTCCAGGCTCTGCTTGGTCATCGGCGCGTTGCGCAGGCTGTCGCCCGAGCCGTTCAGCCCGACGACGATGCCGTAGCCGATCAGCTGGTTGTCGCGAACGCCCTCGAAGGCGACGATGTCCTTGATCCGCGACTTGGCGAACGCCGGAGCGGCGATCAGCGCCGAAGCGGCGACCAGGGCTGTCAGAACGGTGCGAAAGAATGAACGCGGCATGGTGGTCCCGTGGCGGGGAGACGTCCCCGCGCCGCCCCATGCCAGAAGCGGGCCAGTTTCCCGAATGCCCTCAGGGCCTTGTGACTCAAGGGATTCCGGATTCGGCGGTGGTCCGCCCGGCGCCGAACGGCAGAATCTGCCCGGCATTAACCATACTTCAAGCGCGCGGCCCGATGATGATCGTGCGATGAGAAGAGTGACTCGCGCGCAAGAGCTTTTTGGAGCTGACGGATGAAGGTTTCCAGCACGGGGGGCGTAGGAGCGACTGGCGCGTCGCGCGCTAAGCCCACCGGCGGTTCGTCGGGTTTTTCCCTGCCCTCGGTCAACGCCGCCAGCGGCGCGGCCAGCACGGCCTCGGTCGGCGGCCTCTCGGGAGTCGGCTCGGTCGACGCCCTGCTGGCCCTGCAGGAGATGGGCGCGGTCGGCAATCCCCTGGAGCGCAAGCGCCGCGCGGTGCGTCGCGCCGAACACATCCTGGACCTGCTGGGCGACGTGCGGATCGCGCTGATCGACGGCGAGATCTCGCATGGCGCCCTGGACCGCCTGTCGAAGGCCATCCGCGAGCAACGCGACAGCACCGACGATCCCGGCCTTGAGGGGATCCTCAACGAAATCGAAACGCGGGCCGCCGTCGAGCTGGCCAAGCTGCAAATGCGGGGTGGCTAAACATGGCCGGGGCGGGGATCACGAACGCCGTTCGATCCTGCCACGCTTGGCTTTCCCACGCGTTTTACACTTGTCGCCGCCGCGATCGCGGGCCTGGCGTGCGTTCCGCGCGAGTTAAACGCGCCACTCACGCGAGGTTCATTGAACGCGGCTCACCTTTTGCTATAAGCACGCAGCCTTCGAGGGCTGAGTTCATTGGGGCGTGAGGCGTTGATGCAGACGGCCACTGTTCTAGTAGAAAAATCGGACTACCGTCCTTCCGAGGACGAGCCTTTTATGAACGACCGGCAGCTTGAGTATTTCAAGAACAAGCTGCTGGCCTGGAAAGAAGAGATCCTTCGCGAATCTCGCGAGACGGTTTCCCATCTCCAGAAAGAAACCGAGAACCATGCCGATCTGGCTGATCGCGCATCCTCGGAAACCGACCGGGCTCTTGAGCTCCGTACTCGCGACCGCCAACGGAAGCTGATCTCCAAGATCGACCAGGCCCTGCGCCGCGTCGAGGATGGCTCCTACGGCTATTGCGAGGAAACGGGCGAGCCGATCGGCCTGGCCCGGCTGGACGCCCGCCCCACGGCGACGCTCAGCCTGGAAGCCCAGGAACGCCACGAGCGCCGCGAACGCGTCCACCGCGACGACTGACGCGCCTCTTTCGGCGACTGATGTGTTTTCGAGCGGCCCTGGGGGAAGCCCCGGGGCCGCTTTTGTTTTGGGCCTTGGGGCGGATCTCGACTCTAGGCGGACGCTCGGACTTCTGCTTTCAACGCCGAGCTATTTGTCGGCGGTGATAGTGAGCTTCATGGCGTGATCACGCGCATTAATCACACCATCATCTCAGGTTGCGTGACCATTACGAGAGTATTTCGCGAATTGCCGAGCCGGAAGTGAAAGTATTCCATAAGGGCGCTATGTGCGACATCATGACTTTATTTAGTCGTCGTGTCGGGGTTGAAAGTCGCGTCTTTCGTTAATGCCGTTCATGCCTCCTGCTGTGAGAAAATAATTTCATCGCGGGAGGGCTGGTCGTGAACTTCATGGACAACTGGAAAATATCGTCAAAGATCGTGGCCGCCTTGATGTTGCTGGCCGTGGCGTTTGGCGTTTCGGCGACCTACAGCAGTCTTGCGATCAAGCGAGCCGACGACGCCAATACGATCCTGGTTGCTCGTCGCGCGCCGGCCGCGCTGGAACTGGCGCGGGTGGGGCGTGGGATCAATGTGATCGGCTATGCCGGCTACCGGATCATCGCCGCCGAGGGCGCGGGCGCCGACGCGCGGCAGGCCAGGACCGACTTCGAGACCGCGTCCGCCCAACTGAACAAGAACCTGGCGACCGCCGAGCGGCTGCTGCCGGACAACGCCACGGCCTATGAGGCCTTCAAGGTCCAGGTCGACGAGATCGTCGGATTGGGCCGGAAGGTCGTGGATCTGAGCGCGACCAATCAGGACGCCGAGGCCAAGCTCGTCATGCTGCGGCTGGATCCGAAGATCGCCGAGATGACCAGGGCGATCGTGCGCTTCAACACCGAGGCCGCCACCCGCGACAATCAAGCCGTGGTCGATCTGAGCGCGCTCGCCAACCGGACCATGATCATCAATGTCGTCCTGGCCGTCTTCGGCGTCGGCGCTGGATTCGGCTTTGGGCTGTGGGTTGCGGTGGACAAGATTTCCCGGCCGCTAAACGGCCTTTCCGAGCGCATGCGCCGTCTGGCCGGCGGCGACCTCCAGGTCGTCGTCGAGGGGCAGGGGCGCGGCGACGAGGTCGGCGGCATGGCCCAGGCCGTGCAGGTGTTCAAGGACAACGGCCTGAAAGCCAAGGTCCTGGAGGGCGAGGCCGAAGGCCTTCGCATCGCCACGGAGATCGAGCGCCAATCGAACGAAGCCGCCCGGGCGGTGGCCGCCCGCGAACAGGCCTCGGCCATCGAGCGGATCGGCTCGGGCCTGTCCAAGCTGTCGAGCGGCGACCTGACCTATCGGCTGACAGACGCCTTCGCGGCGGACTACGTCAAGCTACGCGAGGATTTCAACGCCGCGGTCGAGATCCTGCAGACGACGATGAAGGAGATTTCCGGCAACAGCGCCGGCATCCGCGCCGGAGCCAGCGAGATCACCGTCGCCTCCGACGACCTGTCGCGCCGCACCGAACAGCAGGCCGCCAGCCTGGAGGAAACCGCCGCGGCGCTGGAGGAGATCACCGCGACCGTGAAGAAAACCGCCGAGGGCGCCACCCACGCCCGCACGGTGGTGGCGACCGCCAAGCTCGACGCCGAGACCGGCGGTGAGGTGGTCGGCAAGGCGATCGTCGCGATGAACGCCATCCAGACCTCGTCCCAGGGCATCACCCGGATCATCGGTGTCATCGACGAAATCGCCTTCCAGACCAACCTCCTGGCCCTGAACGCGGGCGTCGAGGCGGCTCGGGCCGGTGACGCCGGGCGCGGCTTCGCGGTGGTCGCCCAGGAAGTCCGCGGCCTGGCCCAGCGCTCGGCCGACGCGGCCAAGGAGATCAAGGGCCTGATCTCCACCTCGACGGCCCAGGTCAGCGCCGGCGTCGATCTGGTGGACCAGACTGGCAAGGCCCTGGAGCGCATCGTCAGCCAGGTGGCCCAGATCAACACCGTGGTTGGCGAGATCGCCGCCTCGGCCCAGGAACAGTCCAGCGGCCTGCATCAGGTCAATGTCGCCATCAACCAGATGGACCAGGTCACCCAGCAGAACGCCGCCATGGTCGAGGAAAGCACCGCCGCCAGCCATGCCCTAGCTCGCGAGGCCGATGACCTCACCCGCTTGATGGCGCGCTTCCAGGTCGGCGGCGAGCGCGGCGCATCGCCGGTCGCGGTGCGGAGTCGTCGCCCAGAGGGCATTCCGCTCCGCGCCGCTTAGGCTCAGCGGGTGGCCATCGAAAGCCGACTGAACGCCAGCTCCGTGCGCCGTCCTCACCACAACGTCTTCGCCGCGCGCTCCGGCCAGGTCTGGTCGTACGTCTCGCCGCCGACCTCRCCGGCGGTGACCGCCGCCAGCATCGCGCCGGCCGTGGGGAGGCTTTTGGGATCGACGTGGCTCTCGGCGTCCCACAGGCCCGAGCGGACGATGGCGCGGGCGCACTGGAAATAGGCTTCCTGGACCGTCACGACCGTCACCGTGCGCGGTGGCTTGCCGTCGACGGCGAAGCTGTCCAGCAAGGTGGGATCGGCGCTGAGCGCCGCCCGGCCATTGACGCGGAAGGTCGTGCCCGAGCCGGGGATCAGGAACAGCAGGGCCACGCACGGGTCGCGGACAATGTTGCGCAGGGTGTCGATGCGGTTGTTGCCGCGCCGGTCGGGCAGCATCAGGGTTCGCGGATCGGCGATGCGGACGAAGCCAGGCAAGTCGCCGCGCGGGCTGCAGTCCAGCCCCTCGGGGCCGACCGTGGCCAGGGCCACGAACGGCGAGGCCTGGATCAGGGCCGCGTAGTGCGGCGTGATGTGGTCAGTGACCTTGACGGTCGAGGCCGCGACCGGCGCCGGTTGATACAGCGCCTCCAGGGCCTCGAGGGTGGTGATCTGGTGCATCGCGTCCTCCCGTCCGCCTCCTTTAGCGGAGCCAGGCGGATCGGCCCAGTCTCAAGCGGTTGCGGCGCGAGCGCAGGCCTCGGCGAGGATGCGGGCCGAGATCGGCTTGTCGACGACAGGCGTCAGCCGGCCTTTCAGCTGGTCGGCGTTGCCGGTGACGTAGACCACCGGAATGCGGCCCAACTGGCGCTGGATGGCCTCGACCGCCTCGACGCCGGTGCCGCCGACGATGCGGTAGTCAGCCGTGATCAGGTCAGGCGGATTGGCAAGGGCCAGGGTCAGCGCGTCGGCCGCGCTGTCGGCGATATCGAAACTCGTGAAACCCTGTTCCGCCAGCAGAGCTTCGACCTCGAACGCGACGAGGATTTCATCCTCGATAATCAACACGTGTCGGGCCTTCGCGTGCTCGGTCATCGCCGTAGCCTTCTCTCTCGTCCCAGAAGCCATTTCAATGTCGGGTCAGGCCGTCGCGCCAGTCGCGTTTTCGTGATCGGTGTGAACGCACTGGTTGTGTTGCTCGGCTTGGCTGCGTCGCGGCGGAAAGCAGGCTATGGAAGGGAAAACGCGAAGAAGCAACCGGAGCGCCCCTTTTGTCCCTGATCCTCACCGAGAAACGTGGCCACGTCGCCATCCTCACCCTGAACCGACCCGAGGCGATGAACGCCCTGGGCGCGCCGGGCGACGGCGACCAGGTGGCGGCCGCGTGCGAGGCGATCAATGACGACCAGGAGATCCGCTGCGTGATCCTGACCGGCGCGGGCAAGGCCTTCTCGGCCGGCGGCGACGTCAAGGCGATGAAGGCCCGCGAGGGCGCCTTCAGCGGCAACGGCGTGGCCGTGCGCGACGGCTACCGCAAGAACATCCACCGCATCGTCCGGGCCATCTACGGCCTGGAGGTTCCGTCGATCGCGGCGGTGAACGGGGCGGCCATCGGCCTGGGCTGCGACGTGGCCTGCATGACCGACATCCGGCTAGCCGCCGACACCGCGCGGTTCGGCGTCACCTTCCTAAAGCTGGGCTTGATCCCCGGTGACGGCGGCGCTTGGCTGATGCCGCGCACGATCGGCATGAGCCGGGCGGCGGAACTGCTGTTCACCGGCGACGTCATCGACGCGGCCAAGGCGGCCGAGTGGGGCCTGATCAGCAAGGCCGTGCCGGCCGACACGCTGATGGACGAGGCCCTGGCCCTGGCGACGCGGATCGCGGCCCAGCCGCCGTACGCCCTGCGCATGGCCAAGAGCCTGCTCAAGCACGGCCAGACCGCCAGCTATGACACCCTGATGGAGATGAGCGCGGCCGCCCAGGCCATCGCCCACCACACCGAGGATCACATGGAAGGCGTCGACGCCATTCTCGAAAAGCGTCAGCCGACGTTCAAGGGCGCTTGAGCATGGGCAAGGAAGCAAGCGGCGTCTGGGGCCAGCTGTCCGACGGCGAGAGTGAAGGCAAGCTGCTGTGGGAGCCGCCCAAGCTGATCTTCCGCGGCGCCTATCGCGGCATCTATCAGGGCCACGCCCTGAAGAACCTGCGGACCGAGGGCGACGACCTGGTGCTGAGCGACGGCACGCGCTTCACCCTGGAGCCCGGCCAGGCCGAGAAGTGGGTCCACGCCATCCTCAACCCGCCCACGCGCCTGGACAAGCTGGGCGTGAAGCCGGGCATGACCGTGGTCGTCGACGGCGTCGAGGACGCCGAGTTCCTGGCCGAGCTCTCAACGCGTGTCGAACCGGTCGAGGCCGACGAGGCCGATCGCGTCGATATCCTGTTCCTGGCCGCCGACGACCTGGCCGACCTCGACCGGCTCGAGGACCTGATCTGGAGCCTCGGCGACAAGGGCGCGATCTGGATCGTCTCCCAGAAGGGCAAGGGCGCGCCGCTGAAGGACACCGATGTGCTGAAGGCCGCGCGCGGC